>DXZV01000043.1:0-9460 GCA_019419485.1 Collinsella sp. | reverse complement strand
AGCTCGTATGGCGCGCGAGGCGTTCATCCTCAATTACGTCCGTATCGATCATGCCCGAAAGCGCCATGACGGCGTTAAACAGACCCATGGGGTTTAAGCGTCTTTCTTGGCAGTCAGATACTCGATGAACTCGGGGCCGACCGTCGTGACGTCGCCGGCGCCCATGGTAAGCAGCAAATCGCCCTCGCCCACCATCTTCTCGAGCTCCTCATTGAGCTCAAGACGGCTCGAGCAGTACACGACCTCCTTGCCGGGATGCTTGGCGCGCACGGTATCGGCAAGCATCTTGGACGTGACGCCCGGGATGGGCATCTCGCCGGCAGAGAACACGTCAATCAACAGCAGCTTGTCAGCATTGGCGAATGCGTCGGCAAAGTCATCGCACAGAGCCTGCAGGCGCGAATAGCGGTGCGGCTGGAACACGACGTCGACATGTTTGTAGCCCAGCGAAGAGGCAGCAGCGAGCGTCGCCTTGATCTCGGTGGGATGATGGCCGTAATCGTCAACCACCGTGATGCCGTCGATATCGCCCACGTGGGTAAAGCGACGGCGGACGCCTTCAAAACTCGAAAGTGCCTTAGCGGCGGCGTCGATATCGAGGCCTAGGACATGGGCGACGGTCAAGACGGCCGTGGCGTTGAGCATGTTGTGACGACCGGGGTTGCTCTTAATCTCGACAGCGTGCTCGGTGCCGTCCTCAAAGCGAACGATAAAGTCGCTCTGGATGCCCTTGACATCCGGATGCACGCAGACGATGTCGTTGGTCTCGGCAAAGCCATAGGAAAGCACATGACGGCCCGTCGACTTGGCAAGCTCGACCAGATGCGGGTCCTCGCCACAGACGATGACCGTGCCGTCCTCGCCCACCAGACTCATAAACTTGGCGAAGGTGGCCTCGATCTCCTCGATACCCGAGTAATGATCGAGATGGTCGGCCTCGACGTTGGTCACGATGACCACATTGGGGTTAAGGAACAGGAAGGAGCTGTCGGACTCATCCGCCTCGGCGACAAAATAGTCGCCCGAGCCGTTTTTGCCGTTGGTATCGTAGCCCTCGACAATGCCACCGATCAGGAAGCTGGGGTCCAGACCCATGCGGTCGAGCATGGTGGCACACATCGAAGAGGTCGTGGTCTTGCCGTGAGTACCGGCGACGGCGACGGTGGTGTAGCCGTGGCCCAGAGCCGAGAGCATCTTGGCGCGAGGCCACACGGGAATACCCAGCTCGCGCGCACGGACGAGCTCGGGGTTGGACTCGGGAATAGCGGTAGAAACCACGACGACATCGGGCTTGACCTCGTCGATGGTGGCGGCCTCATGGCCCACATGCACCTTCACGCCGGCGCGGGTAAGCTGGCGAATATAGCGCGACGTCTTAAGGTCGGAGCCGGTAACGACATAACCGCGTTCGTGAAGGACGAGGGCGATGCCGCTCATGCCGGCGCCACCGATACCGATAAAATGGGCGCTCTTGAAATCGGGCGCGGAGGTTGCAGTCTGGGAATCAGCCATGTGCTCGTGTACTCCTTGCGTAAACACTGCCTGTAACCCGTCTACTGTACCGCACCTATCGCATCCGCGCGAGGGCGACCCGCGATATCCCGTCTAACTAACGCAATCCTTCTACCGCGTCTGCCAAAAGGACGGCAGCGCGGTCCTGGGCCAAACCGCGAGCCGCCTGACGCATGGCATCGCGCGCCTGCGCATCATCGATAAGATGCAGCAGCTCATCGGCAAACGCCTGGGTATCGATATCGGCATCGGCGCAGAGCACGCCAGCACCGGCATCGACCAGATAGCGGGCATTGGTGGTCTGATGATCGGCCGTCGCATGCGGATACGGCACCAGTACCGAAGGTGTGGCAAGGGCCGCGATCTCGGCAACGCTCGAAGCGCCCGAGCGCGAGAGGACCAAATCGGCCGCGGCCAGCATATCGCCCATATTGTCGATGTAGGGCTGGACGCGATACCGCTTCGCCTCCTCGGGCATCAGGGCAAGAGCACGCTCGGTGTCCTCAAAGCCATCGGCGCCCGTCGAATGCAAAACATAGAGATTATCGCGCGAGAGCAACTCGTTTTTAAGCGAAGCCACGCGCTCATTAAGATGTTGAGCACCAAGTGAGCCGCCAAAAACCAGCAGGAGTGTGGCGTCCTCAGGCACGGCGAGAGCCCTGCGACCGCGAACCCGATCCCCCTCGATCACAGAACGGCGCACGGGGTTGCCGGTCATGAGCACATGGTCAGGATCGCCCTCGCGCTCAAACACGGAACGTGCTGCCGGCACCGAGATGCAAACGCGGGCGGCATGCGAACTCATCATCTTGTTAGCAAGGCCCGGAACGGAGTTCTGTTCGTGCAGCAGATACGGAATGCCCGCGTCTTTGCACCAGCCCAGAAGCGGGACCTCGACATAGGCGCCAAAACCTATAGCGACATCGGGCTTGCAGGCTTTAGAAAAATGGCTGCCGAGCGTGCGCTTCGCCTTATAGACACGCCACAGCGAGCTCAACGCCGTCCAAGGGCGAGAGCGGTCGAAGCCCGTAACCGTAATCGGCACAAAATCGAACCCTGCCTCGGGAACCAGACGACCCTCGAGCTTATGCGACTGACCCACAAACACAACGTGGTGGCCACGGTCACGTAGCTCCTCGGCCAAGGCGAGTGCGGGGTTGATATGTCCCGCCGTGCCGCCGGCTGCGATAGCAACGGTCATCTTATCGGTCATGGTAGTCCCTTCGTACGCGCGGCCCCTGGTCGTCGGTGCGCAAGCGCGCCGACGGGTCCGAATTCAAGTCGATCCGATTATATCCGCCACCCGTATTGCGCGGCGTCGGTCGTTGCGGGCGACTCTGCGGCGCCGAGCGCGGACGGGCATCCGACTCCGAAGCAAAACCGTTCAAGACGGTAAAACCGCCACGCGACGAGCGCTCCCCACGCGTATGGGGAACACCGGCAGTGCTCTCGTCCATAACGGCAAAGCTATCGCGACGACGATCGTATTCATCGCGTCGAGCGCTCTCGTGCGAGACGCGTAAAATAAGCCCGGCGAGCATGAGCGACACGATAATCGACGAGCCGCCATAGCTGATAAACGGCAGCGGCTTACCCGTCATAGGAAACACGTTGAGAATACCCAGCGCGTTGATCAAAAACTGCACCGCGAGGATAACCGCAGAGCCCGAAGCCATGAGCGCCCCGCGACGATCGGCGGCCTGCTCGGCAATTCGAAACGCCGAGTAGATCAGCATCGCAAACACCAAGAAAAACAGCAGCGTCCCCAAAAAGCCAACCTCCTCGCCAATGATGGCCAGGATGTAGTCGTTGTGTGCCTCGGGCAAATACGAGTACTTCATGGTTGAGTTGCCGATACCGCGGCCGAACAGTCCGCCCGAAGCAAACGCCATAATGGCGAGCGTTGCCTGATACCCGTCTCCATATTCATCTGCCCAAGGGTTCAAGAGAACCTGAATGCGCACCATACGGTACGGCTCGACGACAAGAGCGATCACGATGATGACGGCGCCAGCAAGAATCGCACCGATAATGAATTTTGGGTCAAGACCGGCAAAAAGCGCCATGCACATGATCGTCAACAGAATAATCAGGATGGTGCCAAAGTCGGGCTGAATAAAAATCAAGACGAGCGATATGCCCAAATATAAGCCCATGCCCTTAAGGAACTCATTGATGTTACCGCCGGGCGAAAACACGCGATCGAGCATGATGGCAGAATAGGCAATGGCAAACGGCTTGAGAAACTCCGATGGCTGAAACTGAATGCCGGCAATGCTCAGCCAACGCGTAGCGCCACGGCTGCCGCTACCAAAGAGGAACACCGCAAGCAGCAAGATCATCATAGCGATAAGGGCAAGTTTAAGCGCCCCTTCGCCAAACCAGCTATCGGGTGCAACGCGCGCGATGAACTCGAGGGCAGCAACACCGACGACAGTGAACATAAACTGCCGGAACAAAAAGTAGGTCGCGGAGTCGTTCTCGTGAAGCGCCTCGACTGAAGAAGCCGAGTACACCATAAGCAGGCCAAAACAGACCAGCGAGAACAGGCAGGTCAAAAAGACCAGGCGGGGTCGCATGATACGTGCGGGGACGCCGGCGATATAACGTTCGCCGATGCCCTGCGTGCGATGACCGGCGCGCGGCGTGATGCACTGCGAGGAAGCACGGTCCGAGTCGGGCCTCCCCATATTCTGTCGGGGGCTCTCCTCTCTCACCGGAAACCCCTATTCCATTTGCGTATTGGACGCAGCGGCAAGCTGGGCCACATAGTCCTTAAACACGCGACCGCGCTCCTCGTAGCCCGAGAACTCATCGAACGAAGAGCAGGCGGGCGACAGTAAGATCACATCGCCGCGGCTCGAGAGCGAACGGGCAACGTCCACGGCATCGCGCAGGTCGTCGGCCTGGGCGATATCGACATCACCGTCGACATCCGCCTCGTCCATAGCGGCGGTAAAGCGCTCGCGCGCGTCGCCAAAGCAGACCACCGAGCGAACGTTATCCATCACAACGCGGGCAAAGGACTCGAGCGGCGTGCCCTTATCGTGACCGCCGAGCAGCAAGATCACATCGTCATCGGGAAACGCCGTCAGGGCCTTTTCGACCGCATCGGTGTTCGTTGCCTTGGAATCGTTGACATAGCGCACGCCATCGATCTCGCCACAGGGCTCAACGCGGTGCTCCAGCGGCTGGAACGAGACCAGGCCGCGACACACACTGTCAACATCGGCGCCGACCGTCAGGGCCGCCGTGGCAGCACACAGGGCATTGATTACATTGTGATGGCCCGAAATCTTAAGCTCGGACGTATCGACGAGCGGGGTCTCGACGCCCTTCAGGCGAATGACCATCTTGCCATCGCGAACAAATGCGGCGTCCTCGCCCGCAGGCTCGTCAAAAGCAACCTTGCAGATGCGACGGCCCGGAACATAGATGTACTCATCGAACTCGTGGATACCGGCATCCTCGACATCAACAATCACCAGGTCATCGTCGACCATATTCTCGAAGAGCTTAATCTTGGCGAGCGCATAGTTCTTGTGGCTCTTGTGCCAGCCCAGGTGGTCGGGCGTGATGTTGAGCAGCACAGCCACGCGAGGATGAAGCTCGGCGGTCGTAGCAATCTGATAACTCGACAGTTCGGCCACAAACCACTCATTGTGTGCGCGGCCATCGATCTCGTTCACCGGCGGCTCACCGATATTGCCGACGGCCACGCTGGCTTCACCGGCGGCCTTGAGCAGGTAATCGGTCAGTGACGTGGTTGTCGTCTTGCCGTTGGTGCCCGTAATGGCAATCCAATTTTGGGGAGACAGACGGTAGGCAAACTCGGGCTCACCCATAATCTGGGCAGCGTGATCACGGCCAGCCTTAAAGAATGCCGAGAACTCCGAGATGCCCGGACACGTCACGCATACATCAAACGCGCCCTCGACCTGTTCGGTCCCATAGACAAACGACGCAGCGGCAGCCTCGAGCGCACGCGTGGCGTCATTGGGCTCAGAGGTGCCGCCGCCATACACGGTAACGGCGCTTACGCGCTCTGGATGTGCCAGCGCCCAGCGGGCGACATCGAGACCGGATTTGCCCTGACCCAAAACGAGCAGGCTAAAGACATCAGCAAGAGGCATGAAAGACCACTATCCCAACTGGAAGAACAACGCGAGGCCCAGGGCTCCGAAGGCCGCGGCGACAATCCAAAAACGGATGACGACCTTGGTCTCGGCCCAGCCCTTCTTTTCGAAATGATGATGAATGGGCGCCATAAGGAAGACGCGCTTGTGCGTAAAGTGGAAATAGACAACCTGGATCATGACCGACAGGGTCTCGACGATAAACAGACCGCCGATGATGAGGGAAACGACTTCGGTGTTGGTCATGATGGAGGTGCAGGCAAAAGCGGCACCCAGGGCAAGCGAGCCGGTATCGCCCATAAAGATGCTCGCCGGATAGCAGTTGAACCACAAAAAGCCCAGGCAGGCGCCGGCGCACGCCGTGCAGAAGATGGACAGGTTCACATCGCCGTGCAAAAACGCCATGGCAGCCATGGCCAGCATGGCGATCATGGAGGTGCCGCCGGCAAGACCGTCCAAGCCGTCGGTGAGGTTTACGGCGTTGGAAAGGCCCGCGATCATCAGCCAGCAAAAGACAAGGTAGAGCCACGGAAAAGAGAGGCCGCAAATGGTGGTCGAGAGCACACCAAGGTCGATCGTCAGGCCACCGGGGAAACGAATCTCGGGGGCGACGCCGCACCAGTTGACAGCAAGCACGGTAAAGGTAACGCAGATGAGGGTAAGGCCAATCATCTTGGCGTGAGGCGTCAGGCCGAGCGAGCGGCCGTGCGTGACAGAAGTCAGGTCGTCGATGAGGCCAAGAACGCCGGTTGCCAGCGTGGCGAGCAGCACAAGCACGAGCTCGGTGGTGAGCTTTCCCATCAAAAGGCAGGTCAGCGAAACGGCAACCAGGATGATGACGCCACCCATGGTGGGCGTGCCCTGCTTAATCAGGTGACGCTTGGGGCCATCGGCGCGAACCTGCTGGCCGATGCCCTCGACCTTCAGGAGCTTAATCCACCACGGCATAAGCAGCATCGCGATGACGGCGGCGATGCCCAATCCCAAAAAGGCCTGGTACGTAGGATACGAAGGATTGCCGAACATGGACTAGCACACACCTTCCACAAAGCGATCGAGCTCAACGAAGCGTGAGCCCTTGACCAGCACGACATCATGCTGCTCAAGAGCGCCGCCCATACGGTCGAGCACCTGCTGATAGTCGGAGAACACCTGAATGCGGTCCTCATCCATACCCATCATGCGCGCGGCCTCGGCCATACGCTGGGCAAGCTCACCGCCGACACATGCGAGCATATCGAGCTTCTTGGCCGCCGCATAGGCGCCCACCAGCTCATGCATGCGAGGAGCCTCGTCGCCCATCTCGCCCATCTCGCCCAGAACCGCCATGCGCGAACCCGTGCACGAAAGCGAACACAGCAGGTCGAGGCCGGCTGCCATCGATTCGGCACTGGCGTTATATGAGTCGTCGATGACGCGGGCGCCGCTCTTGGCGCGCTTGATTTCCTGACGATGCCCGGTAATCGTAAGACCCCTAAAGGCGACATCGATCTGCTCGGGCGTCACGCCAAGGCGATAGGCAACCGCTGCGGCCTTGACGGCATTGGGAACGGACTGCGCGCCGGGAATGGCAAGCAGTGTGTCGATAGTCTCGCCCAAGCCAAAATCGAGCGTAAAGACCGGGCGTCCCTCGTCATCAATGCGAATGTCGCACGCACGGACCTCATCGTCGTCCGAGACGCCCGCAAGCATCACGTCGACGCCCGCAGGCGCAGCAAAGGTGTCGCGGATGAACGGGGTAAAGTCGTCCTCACCACCCAAAACCAGCAACGGGAGAAGGTCTCCGGCGGCGCACATGCCGCCAACAATCTCGGATTTGGCACGAGCGATATTCTCGCGACTGCCCAGAATACCGATATGGGAGGTGCCGATCTTGGTCACAATGGCAAGGTTGGGATTGGCGGACTGAGACATGCGCTCAATCTCGTGGAAATGGTTCATGCCCATCTCGAGCACCAGAACCTCGGTGTCGGCAGGGGCCGCCAGCACCGTGAGCGGCATACCGATCAGGTTGTTGTAGTTACCCTTGGTTGCCCAAACGCGATAACGCTTGGCGAGCACCGCGGCGAGCACGTCCTTGGTCGTTGTCTTGCCGATAGAGCCGGTAATGCCAATTACCAGGCAGCCAAGCTCCAAACGATAAGCGTGAGCCAGGCGCAGCAAAAACTCCTCGGGGTCATCGGTATGCAGGATGGCGCAGCCCTTCTCATGGGCCAGCGAAAGCAGCTCGGCATCGGGCTCGCGCGTCATCACTACGGCGCCGGCCCCCGACTCGATGGCACGGGAAGCAAAGTCGTTGCCGTCGACCTTTTCACCCAGGAAGGCGACGAATATCGTGCCCTCCTCAACCTGGCGCGAGTCGATAACGCAACCGCGGCATACCCGATCGGCTTCTCCCGTCACGGTTCGGGCCCCTGTTGCGGCCGCGAGATTGTTGACGGCGATCTCTATCATTGCAGCTCCCCTGTAAACCTAATAATGCTATCGGCGTATTGTATCCCAGCGCCGCCTACGCGTGGTGCAGGGCGTGTGAACAACCCGGATTAACCGACTGGCCATTTCATAGATAGTAACCCCCTACTTGGTGCGCGGGACACCCAACACGTCAAGCGCACTGGCCATAATGGACTGGAACGGCACTGCGGCGGCATCGGAGCCTGACGGGGTTCCGTCAAGGGTGATATAGCACAGGACCTTGGGCGACTGCGCCGGGGCAAACCCCATAAAAGACGACATGTAGTTCTCTTTGAGGTAGCCGCCGTTCTCATCGGCGCGCTCGGCCGTACCAGTCTTGCCCGCCACGTCGTAGCCGTCCACCGCGCCGCCAACGCCCGTTCCCTCGGCAACGACCGTCTGCATACACGATGTCACCTGCGAGGCGGCCTCCTCGGAAATCGCGCGATCCCCCTCGCCCCAATCCTTTTCATCGCCCTTGCTCGACTTATAGAAGTGCGGAGTCATCATCACGCCGCCGTTCGCGATGCCGCCCACGGCACGTGCGACCTCAATCGGCGAGACGGACAGCGCCTGGCCAAAGCTCATAGCACCCAAGGTGGCACCATCGTACTGGTCGCGCTCCTTGACGATGCCCAGACTCTCACCCGGAAAATCGACACCGGAGCTATGACCGATACCCCACTTGTCCACATAGGTGGCAAAATCATCGGCACCGATCTTGCGCCCCACCAGGACAAAACCGACATTGGACGAACGGCGCATCATCTCGCGTACGTCCATTGTCATGGTGTAGTCACGCTTGTCGGCATCGGTAACGGTATCGTCGCCCACCTTGATACTCGCGGGAACCTCAAACGATGTGCTCGGGCGCACAACGCCCAAATCAAATCCGGCGCCCGCAACCAGCGTCTTAAAGACCGAGCCGGGCTCGTAGGCATCCGTCACCAGACGAAGGTTCATGTCCTCGGTCTTGGCGTTTTCCAAATTGGTCTGGTCGTAGGTCGGATACGAGCAGGCGGCCAGGATCTCTCCAGTCGTCGGGTCGGTCACCAGGGCCGACCCGTTTTTGGCCTTCGTCTTCTCGACCGCCTCGGCCAAGGCATCTTCCGCGGCACGCTGAATGTTGACGTCGATCGTCGTCACGATATCCACGCCATCGATCGCGGCAACCTTTTTATAGGCACCGCCCGCGATATAGCCGCCATCTCTTGCGCGCTCGCGCACAAGAGAGCCATTCGTTCCGGTCAGAAGCTCATCGTATTGTTTTTCGAGTCCCGTCAGGCCAGCGTTGTCCACGTTCACGACGCCCAGCAGCTGAGAAGCCAGGTTTCCATACGGGTAAACCCGCTTCATCG
>DXZV01000042.1:8973-12020 GCA_019419485.1 Collinsella sp. | reverse complement strand
CGCTGTCGTGGCCGGAGGAGTGGGCCTTCCGTTCTTTTCACTGATCGATCGATTCGTCCCAGGAGACTCGAACCCGAGAGGGAGCGAGCGTTTTGGGGCGTGGCTGTGGCGTTGTTTGCCGCGAATGTCCGCTTTGGGCGTATCATCGTGGGCATCTCGCAAAACCTCGTTGCAAGGGAGACTCATCCCATGGCTACAGAAAAGTCCTCGTCGCGCCCATGGATGTCCGATGCCGCGATCTATCAGATCTATCCGCGCTCGTTTAAGGATTCGACTGGTTCGGGTCTGGGCGATATCGCGGGCATTACCCAGCAGATGGACTATCTTGAGCAGCTGGGCATCGAGGCTATCTGGCTGAGCCCGTTTTACCCATCGCCTCTTGTCGATGGCGGCTATGATGTGGCGGACTACTGCGATGTCGACCCACGTCTCGGCTCGCTTGACGACTTCGATGACATGATCGCTGCGGCTCATGCGCACGGCATCAAGGTCATCGTCGACATCGTGCCCAACCATTCGTCCAACCAGCACCCCTGGTTCAAAGCCGCTCTTGCCGCCGGCCCCGGATCACCCGAGCGCGCCCGTTATATCTTCCGCGATGGTCGCGGCGGGCACGGCGAGCTGCCTCCCACCAATTGGAATGCCAACTTTGGCGGCCCCGCCTGGACGCGCGTCGCGGACGGTCAGTGGTATCTGCACATGTTTACGCCCGAGCAGCCGGACTTTGACTGGTCGTGTCCCGAGGTTCATGCGTTCTTTTGCGACGTCCTGGCGTTTTGGAGCGATCGAGGCGTCGATGGCTTTCGCATTGATGTGGCGCACGGTCTCGCCAAGGATCTCGACCGCGATGACCTCGACCGGTGGCATCTCGCCGAGGGCGATGACATGGTTGAGGACGGCACCCATCCGCTGTGGGACCGCAACGAGGTCCATGAGATCTATCGCGAGTGGCGCCGCGTGTTCGACCGTTATGATCCGCCGCGCAGCGCCGTTGCCGAGGCGTGGGTTCTGCCCGAGCGCCAGTATCTCTACGCACGCCCCAGCGAGCTTGGCCAGACATTCAACTTTGAGTTCGCCAAGGCCACTTGGACCTATGATGACATGCACGCTGCAATCGAGAAGGGCTTGAAGGCGGCCATCGAATCCGATTCCGCCTCGACCTGGGTACTCTCCAACCACGACGTGCCGCGCGTGGCGACACGCTATGCCCTGCCGCAAATCAAGGCGACGCGCTACCATCAGATTGCGCTCGACTGGCTCTTACGCGACGGGTCGTCTTATGACGAGGACCGTGAACTCGGCGAGCGCCGCGCGCGGGCAGCCCTTTTGCTTGAGTTGGCGCTTCCGGGCTCGGCATACGTGTATCAGGGTGAGGAGCTCGGCCTTTTTGAGGTGGCTGACATCCCGTGGGCTGCACTCGAAGATCCCACTGCGACCAATACGCACGGACCGAAGCGCGAGAAGGGGCGCGACGGCTGTCGTGTGCCCCTGCCGTGGGTGGCAGCGGACGATCCCGCGCAGGGCGGATCGTTTGGGTTTTCACCGGCGGACGCCGATGCGGCGCCCCATCTGCCACAGCCTGCATGGTTTTCCGATTACGCTGCCGATAGGGAAGAAGCGGACCCGGCATCGATGCTTGCGTTCTATCGCGACGCCCTCTGGCTGCGGCGCAAGCTGCGCGGGTGCGCCAACGATCTTGCGTGGCTCGATCTTGACGGGTGCACCGGCCTTGCGGATGGTGCCGAGGGCGCTGAGGGCGGCGTCATCGCCTATCGCCGCGACAACGGCTGGGCGTGTGTGACGAACTTCGGTGCAGCACCCGTGGAGCTGCCGGCGGGTAGGGTCCTGCTCACCTCATCACCGCTTGCAGATGGCAGGCTCGCGCAGGACAGCTCTGCCTGGATCATGCTCGCTGAGTTGTAGGGGGCCTCTTGCGGCGAGCTTGCGTTTGCCTACACCTTCCGTGGTGGCTGATGTCTTCGCGAGGTTCGCGAGGGCGTCGCAAAACTTTTCAAAAAAAGTTCTTGCATTTGGGTGGATCATCCCGTATATTAAATCCTCGCAGGCGGACATGGCTCAGTTGGTAGAGCACAACCTTGCCAAGGTTGGGGTCGCGGGTTCGAGCCCCGTTGTCCGCTCCATTTGGGCGTTTAGCTCAGGGGGAGAGCGCTTCCCTGACACGGAAGAGGTCAGAAGTTCAAATCTTCTAACGCCCACCAAATGTTCGCAGCTCAGAGGCTATGTCCTCTGGGCTGTTTTGTTTTGCCACCAAGCACGCCGCCAAATAAGCCGCCAAATATTGATCCAAGGTCTGTACGCGATGGTCTTCGCATCCCGTGGGGGCGCCGGCAGATTGCATGTGTCCTGGTCCATCGTGACCGCAACATGTTGGTCAAGCATAATCTTTTGGATTCTTTTGGCGTGAGCGGCTTGGTTTTGGTAGGATTTGTCAGCGGCTTGACTAAGGGGGTTTTATAACTGCCATGCAGGTAGCCGTGTTGGTAACGTTTTACCGACTTGTCAAATACCCCTCATTTTTAATGCGTCTGCAAAATGACCAATTGCTTTGACCTGCTGAAACACTATATGTTGTGTTTGACCTAAAAAAAGAATACAGGATATAGATGCTTCTTTGTCGTATGATAGATGGCGGACAGAGAACGAAGACCTTAACTGCCTCTTTTGAACGTGTCCTTGAACCGCTTGATTGGCTCTAGGGAATGTCCGCATGGAGGCTTATGGTTTATCGAGAACACAGATTGCGCGACGGCGCCGCAAGGCAGGGGCAGGCCCTGCCGGGCATCGTTTGGCTCTGAAGCGCAATGAGGCTACGACGCGAAAGAGGCAAGAGGATGAAGATCATCAAGCGCAGCGGCACCGAGGTTGTCTTTGACATCGATAAGATCGTCAATGCCATCCGCGCCGCAAACTTGGAGGTCGAGGAGAGCTCTCGTCTTACCGACCGCCAGGTGGTTTATGCGGCGCAAAACGTCGCCGAGGCATGCGAGAACGCGGGCCACACCGTTTCGGTCGAGGAGATCCAGGAT
>DXZV01000042.1:2471-8963 GCA_019419485.1 Collinsella sp. | reverse complement strand
CGTCTCGACTGCTACGAGGTCGCCCGCCACTACATCATCTATCGCTATGTTCAGAGCCTGAAGCGCCAGAAGAACACGACCGACGACAAGATTCTGTCGCTGATCGAGTGCAATAACGAAGAGGTCAAGCAGGAGAACTCTAACAAGAACCCGACCGTCAATTCCGTCCAGCGCGACTATATGGCCGGCGAGATTTCAAAGGATCTGACTCAGCGTGTGCTGCTGCCCCAGGAGATCGTGGATGCCCACAATGAGGGCCTGATCCACTTCCACGATTCTGACTACTTTGCCCAGCACATGCATAACTGCGACCTGGTGAACCTGGAGGACATGCTCCAGAACGGCACCGTTATCTCGGGCACGCTGATCGAGAAGCCGCACAGCTTCTCGACTGCCTGCAACATCGCGACGCAGATTATCGCCCAGGTTGCTTCCTCCCAGTACGGCGGCCAGTCTATTTCGCTGACCCATCTTGCCCCGTTTGTTGAGGTGAGCCGTCAAAAGATTCGCGGCGAGGTTGCCCGCGAGCTCGAGGAGCTCGGTGTTTCGGCATCTGCCGAAAAGGTCCGTGAGGTCGTTGAGGACCGTCTGCGCGATGAGATCCGTCGCGGCGTCCAGACGATTCAGTATCAGGTCGTGACCCTTATGACCACCAATGGCCAGGCGCCGTTCGTGACGGTCTTTATGTATCTCAATGAGGCCCGTACGCCCCAGGAGAAGCACGACCTTGCCATGATCGTGGAGGAGACGCTTCGTCAACGCTATGAGGGCGTTAAGAACGAAGCCGGTGTGTGGATTACCCCGGCATTCCCCAAGCTTATCTACGTGCTCGAGGACGATAACATTCGCGAGGATTCGCCGTACTTCTATCTGACCAAGCTCGCCGCCAAGTGCACCGCCAAGCGCATGGTGCCCGATTACATCTCCGAGAAGAAGATGCGCGAGCTCAAGCTGTCGAAGGGCGAGACCGCCGGCAACGGCGATTGCTACACCTGCATGGGTTGTCGCAGTTTCCTGACGCCCGACCGCTCGGGCAACGGCTTTAACAATGTTGCCAACGCGCTGAACTATGACCCGACCAAACCTAAGTACTATGGCCGCTTTAACCAGGGTGTTGTGACCATCAACCTGCCCGATGTCGCGCTGAGCTCGCATCAGGACATGGACAAGTTCTGGAAGATCTTCGATGAGCGCCTTGAGCTGTGCCATCGTGCCCTGCTGTGCCGTCATGAGCGCCTGATGGGCACGCTTTCGGATGCCGCGCCGATTCTTTGGCAGTACGGTGCCCTCGCTCGTCTGAAGAAGGGCGAGACAATCGACAAGCTGCTCGTGGGCGGATACTCCACCATCAGCCTGGGCTATGCCGGCCTGTATGAGTGCGTCAAGTACATGACGGGCCACAGCCACACCGAGAAGGAGGGCACGCCCTTTGCCATGGCCGTCATGCAGCGCATGAACGACAAGTGCGCGGAGTGGAAGGCCGAAAGCGATATTGACTTCTCGCTGTACGGTACCCCGCTTGAGTCGACGACCTACAAGTTCGCCAAGTGCCTGCAGCGTCGTTTTGGCATCATCCCGGGCGTGACGGACAAGGGCTACATCACCAACAGCTACCACGTCCACGTGTCCGAGGAGATCGACGCATTCGACAAGCTCAAGTTCGAGGGTATGTTCCAGCAACTTTCGCCGGGCGGTGCCATCTCCTACGTCGAGGTTCCCAACATGCAGGACAACCTCAAGGCTGTCATCCGCGTGATGCAGTACATCTACGACAACATCATGTACGCCGAGCTCAACACCAAGAGCGACTACTGCCAGGTGTGCGGCTACGACGGTGAGATCAAGATTGTCGAGGATGACGGCAAGCTGGTGTGGGAGTGCCCCAACTGCGGCAACCGAGACCAGGAGAAGATGAACGTCGCTCGTCGTACGTGCGGCTACATCGGTACCCAGTTCTGGAACCAGGGCCGAACCGAGGAGATCCGCGACCGCGTGCTGCATCTCTAATACCGCTCCGGGGCTGAACCGAGAGGGCCGCTTGGGCTTTTGCTCGCTATTTCGGACAGTCCTGCGCAAGACGAAGGCCACATTAAGTGGCCTTCTTTGCGTGCGGAACTCATATCGAGCAAAAGCCCAAGCGGCCCTCTCGGTTCAGCCAAGTTGATGTAGCTGAGATGCAGCATGCGGTCTGCTCACTCCTCGAAGTTCTGAGCGGAAATGAGTTGAGCTGCAATGACGATTTGCTTGCAATGGCGGTTGAGCTGCAGCTGAGTATTTATTGGACCTCGAACCCTATGCTCGATGTTCGCTTCGTTCATTGAGTTACCCTTTGCATGAGGCCGGGATATATCGTCCCGCCCGCAGTTTCGCAGGCCGCAGGCCGAGAATGTTTGAGGACGGGATGATATGTCCCGGCCTCCTGGGAGAGTTATCTATGAACTACGCGAACATTAAGTATTTCGACATTGCTGATGGGGAAGGCGTTCGTACTTCTCTGTTTGTGAGCGGGTGCCGTCGTGGGTGCAAGAATTGCTTTAACTCTGTTGCGTGGGACTTTGCTGCGGGCGAGCCCTTTGATCGCGCCGTCGAGGATAAGATTATCGAGAGCCTCGACCATCCCTTTATCGATGGCCTGACGATTCTGGGCGGGGAGCCTATGGAACCTGAGAATCAGGTGGGGCTCGTTGAGTTTGTCGAGCGTGTTCGTGAGGCTTATCCCGTGGAGTCGGGGAAGACCATTTGGTGTTTTACCGGCGATGTGCTCGAGGAGCTTATGCCGGGAGGACGCCACCATACCGAGGTCACGGACCGTATCCTTACCTGTCTTGATATGTTGGTGGACGGCCCGTTTGTTCAAGATCTGTACGATATCTCGTTGCGTTTTAGGGGCTCGAGTAACCAGCGCGTGATCGATATGAACGCCACGCGCGCCCGTGCTGAGCGCGAGGGCGTTGCGCTTTGTGATGCGGTTGAACTTTGGCGTGATGATCCGGTCTATTCGACCCATACTATGTAGCTTGTGGTCGATGCCGGAGGGCGTGGTACCATAGCGCGAACGCAAAATCGGAAAAGTGAGGCCCAGATGGTCGATCAGGAAAAAGTCGAGGCCGCCATTAAGCTGTTGCTTGAGGGCATAGGCGAGGACCCAACTCGTGAGGGCCTGCTGGAGACCCCGGCGCGCGTTGCCCGTATGTATGGTGAGATCGCCGGCGGCATGGACCAGAGTGCCGAGGAGCATCTGTCCAAAACCTTTGCCGTCGCTTCGAACGATTTGGTTATCGAGCGCGATATCACGTTTTACTCGCTGTGCGAGCATCATCTGCTGCCGTTTTACGGCAAAGCTGCCATCGGCTATATCCCTAACGGTCGCGTGGCTGGACTCTCCAAGCTTGCCCGCACGGTTGAGGTTTATGCCCGCCGTCTGCAGCTGCAGGAGCAACTGTGTGCACAGGTTGCCGATGCCCTCATGGATTATCTCGCTCCCCAGGGAGCGATTGTGTTGATGGAGGCCGAGCATATGTGCATGACGATGCGTGGCGTGCAAAAGCCCGGCACCAAGACCGTGACGCTCGCTCGCCGCGGCGTCTTTGAGACCGATTCCGCGCTCGAGGAGCGTTTCTTTAGGATGTTGGGCCGCTAACCATGAGAGTCGTCAACGACTTTACATCGAATACTGACGAGGGAACGCCGCGTCGCGGTTTTATGGCTTCGGGCCTGGCGCCTTTTGGTGCCATGCCTCGCATTGATTACATTTGTGCCAACGGGCTGTTCCGGCGGCACCTGGGCAACATTGTACAGTTGGAATCGGGGCGCACCTTCTGCCGCCACGGTATTGACCATTTGCTCGATGTCGCTCGCATTATGTGGATCAAGAATCTCGAGGAAGAGCTCGAATTTGACCGCGAGGTCATCTACGCCACGGCACTTCTTCACGATATCGGCAAAGATGAACAGTATGAATCGGGTATATCCCATGATGTTGCAAGCGAACGCGTCGCTGATGCGATTCTCGGCGGCATGCCCGATGACGTGGCGTTTGAGCCGGCCGATGCCGCAGCCATTAAGACGGCCATTTTGGGCCATCGAAAGCTGCGCGTGAACAGCCAACCGCTTGAGCGTCTGCTCTATGCAGCTGACAAAGCGTCGCGCGCCTGCTTTGCATGCCCCGCGCGCAATGCTTGCAACTGGAGCGATGATAAAAAGAACCTGTCGATTCGCGTGTAGTTAGTTTGCGCGGTCGGGGTTCTAAACGAAGGAGACGATCGCGATGAGTAACAAGAAGCTGCCCGAGAATGCAACCAAGACTGAAGGCGCCGAGCTCGCCCGCCGTGGAAGGGGCGAAATATCCACTGCAACGGCGGTGCCCCACGTGAACTATGACGATCTGCGCCATGCCGACCGCATCACCGTTGAAGGTCTTGAGGTTTTTGCTAACCACGGCGTGTATCCCGAAGAGAACGCGCTGGGCCAGAAGTTCATCGTGTCCTTGGTGCTCTATGCCGACCTGCGTGCAGCGGGGGAGCACGATAACTTGGACGCCTCGATTGATTACGGCTCGGTGTGCCACGATGTCGATGGCTATCTGCGCGAGCATACGTTTAAGCTCATCGAGGCTGCAGCCGAGGGGACAGCCCAGATGCTGCTGCGTCGTTATCCCTCGCTGCTTGGTGTGCGCATCAAGCTCGATAAGCCGTGGGCTCCTGTTGGCCTGCCCCTGGCAAGCTGCGGCGTCGAGATCGAGCGCGTGCGCTAACCGGTTCTAATACGTCTCTATGGGTGGCTGCTTGAGCCGCTGCGACAGAGCTCCATTGTTGGGGCAGTACATGTCGAGCAGGGCGTGAAACCGCTGATTGTGACTCGGCTCGAGCAGATGGACGAGCTCGTGGGCGACAACCATGTCGAGGCATTCGACGGGATAGGCGGCGAGCTCGCGCGCGATGCGAATGGCGCCGGTTTTGGGTGTGCAGGAACCCCAACGCGTTTTCATACTGCGCACGGAGGCGCGGGCCACGGTGACGCCCATTGCGATTTCGTACGCGTGCACGATGTCGCGTAGCGCTGCGGTGACCTCGGATGCATAGAGTTGGTCGATGCGGGTCTGGAATTCTTTGGGCGTTAGGCCGTCAAGGGCTGTGCGCTGCTTTGCCCGCGCGCGCCCACTTGGCTCGTCGGTACCCATAAAACTTGCGAAGGTGGCCTGCTTGGGCCGCGGTGCGGGTGATGCAAAGTTGTGATCGAGTGCGTCCTGTACCGTGATGGGCTTGCCCCAAAGTGCAATGATGGACGAGGGACTGAGCGGCTCTCGCGCCGTCGCCTGACGTTGCTCGCGCTGGGCAAGTCGGTTGACAATCCAGGCACTGTTACGTTGAACGAATGCCTCGACGCGTTCGCGACTGGCGCCGAGCGGTGCGCTGGCGTGGACCTCGCCGCTCGTTGTGACGCGTAGATTGAAGTTCTTGACGCGCTTTTTGGTAACGACGACGGGGATGGGCGTCCCATCCAGTCGAGATACGGAAATCGTAAACTGCTGCGTCAAAAGCGGTCCTTTGGATTGGGGACGGGCCGGCATGTCGACCGTTCGGCATGCCGGCCCGCTCAAGGGATGTGAAATTAATAACGCTCAAAGAAGGCGAGCGCGTTGTCGCTGCAGAGCTTTTGCATCACGGTCTTGCCAAAATGCTTGGAAAGCATGTTCTGGAACTCGGGCATCTTGCTGGCATCGGAGAGGAAAGCGGGCACCGTGGCGCCGTCCCAGTCGCCGCCGAGCGCGATGACGTCCTCGCCGCCCAGGTCGAGCCAGTGCTCGATATGCGCCGCCAGCTGGTCGAAGGTGACGTCTGCGGCGGTCTTGTCGGTTGCGTCGTTGGAAAGGAACTCGCTGCAGTAGTTGAGGCCGACGATGCCACCCATGTCGCGAATGGTGCGGAACTGGTCGTCGGTAAGGTTGCGTTTGACGCCGCAAACCGCACGGGAGTTGGAGTGGCTGGCGACGAAGGGACGCGTGGCGCGGGCGGCGACCTCGTCAAAGCACTCATCGTTGAGGTGGGAGACGTCGAGCACCATGCCGGCGTGCTCCATCTGCGTAAGCGCCTCGATGCCGGCGGCGGTGAGGCCGGCGTGGGTGTCGTGGCCGCTCGCGAGCGGTCCCTGCGCGTTCCAGCTGAGTGATGACATGAGTACGCCCAGGCTCTTGAGCACCTCGATCAGCGCGGGGTCCTCGGCAAAGAACGTGGCGTTTTCGATGGTGTGGATGCAAGCGACCTTGCCGTCCTTGAGCGCGGGGCGAATGTCTGCGGCGCTGCGCACGTTGACCATACGGTCGTGGTTGAGCATTGCCTGGCCGCTCATATGCGCCATGATCTGCGCCTGGAAGCGCGCGGCGTGGGCGGTGGGAATCTCGTCGGGGACAAACGTGGCGAAGCACTGTGCCCACGGCGTGTTGCCGATCTTTACGAGCGAGATGGCACAGGCGTTACCCTCGATGAGGTCGAA
>DXZV01000042.1:694-2461 GCA_019419485.1 Collinsella sp. | reverse complement strand
CCGGGGAAATACCCGTCGGTGCCCGCGGTAAAGCGCAGGTCGAGATCGAGCGTGGCCCAGCCGATGCGATCGGCGGTGTCGCAGTGTAGGTCAAATACGGGAAATGCCATAGTTCCTCCGGTTGCAGCGTTTCTTTGCAAACTGTCCTTGAATTGTATGACTAGGGTATAGTTAGCGCCATATGTTCATGGCGGTCCGCGTTGTGCGCCGCCCTTATCACGGAGGTTACCATGTCCAACCAGGGCAAGAAGGTTAAGACTCATTATCGAGGCACGCTCGATGACGGCACGCAGTTCGATAGCTCCTACGATCGCGGCGAGCCGCTGGAGTTCACCTGCGGCGCCGGCCAGATGATCAAGGGCTTCGACGCTGCTGTTGTCGACATGCAGGTGGGCGAGAAGAAGACTGTGCACATCCCGGCTGCCGATGCCTACGGCGAGCACAACCCCGAGATGGTCCTGACCTTCCCGGCCGAGCAGGTTCCCAACATCGAGCAGATCGAGAAGGGCATGAAGCTCTTCCTGTCCACGCCGAGCGGTATGCCCGTCCCCGCCGTCGTCATTGACGTGACGCCCGAGGCTGTGACGCTCGACGCCAACCACGAGCTGGCCGGCAAGGACCTCAACTTTGATATCGAGCTCGTCGAGGTCGAGGGCTAGAGCATGCCTGAACGCTTGGTTTCGACGACATGCTTGGGAAATCTCAACGATCCGTCCTATGAACTCCTGCTTCGCCGGAAGTTGGGCGGCGTCTTTGAAGTTGACGAGCTACTGCTCGATTGGGACCAGGCTGATGCATGCGCGTTTGTGGGCGTGACGGAACTGGGGCGCACGATCGATGTTCGGTTGGATACTGCCGACGGCGGTCGTCTTGCCGATGGCGACGTGCTCACCATTGACCGTTCGGGCATGGTGCCCGTGGTGGTTGTCGTGCGCCTGCGCAGCGCCGAGGTCTATTTGGTCGAAGTCGACCGCATGGATCCGATTGCGCTCGCGCATGCGTGCTGGGAGATCGGCAACATGCATGCGCCGCTCTTCCGGGGCGACTCGGACGAGCATACCGTGCGCATGTATACGCCGGTGCAGCCGGTTTTGGGCCGTATGCTTCGCGGCGTCGAGGGTGTTCGGCTCTCGGTGGTTACCCGTGAACTCGATGCGGCCCGGCGCTTTGCGTCGAGTGCGGCGGAGGTCGTCGTGAGCATGGCTCCCGACTTTACCATCGTAAAAAAGACGCGCGGCTAAGCGCGCGTATGTGTAAGACGGGCTTTGAGGGGCGACCAATCAAAGTCCGTCTTGCTGTTGATGAGATGCTGTGGGGGAAAGCATATGGGTCTTGAAGGAATCAAACTGATTGCATGCGATTTGGACGGCACATTGCTGCATCCGGGGGAGCGCGAGCCGCGTTCCGAGGCCTTTGAGCTTATCGATGAGCTGCATCGTCGCGGTATCGTGTTTATGCCGGCGAGCGGTCGCCAATACGCGAGCCTGCGCTACCTGTTTGCCCCGGTGGCCGATGAACTCGCCTATGTATGCGAAAACGGAGCCCTGGTCATGAGCGAGGGGCGTGCCGTGGTCAAGCGTTCTATGGAGCGTGGCCTGGCCATGGATATCGCGAATGCCGTGGTTGCGTACCCCCATGCCGACGTGACCCTTTCGTGCGAGGGACACCTCTACACCATGAGCAGCAACGATGCGTTTGTTGACCACCTGCGTTATGAGGTCCATTGTGATGTGGCGGTAGTCGACCGTCCCGAAGACATTGACGAGG
>DXZV01000042.1:0-684 GCA_019419485.1 Collinsella sp. | reverse complement strand
TTCCAGACGCCCGAGGCGGAGCAGCCGGCGGCGCTGGAGTATTTTGTGCGTCGCTTTAGCGACCGGGTCGATGTGATGACGTCGGGAACCGAATGGACCGACTTTATCGGCTTTGATTCGGGCAAGGGGTCCGCGCTTGCCGATTATGGTTGTGCGCTGGGGATCTCACCTAACGAAATGATGGCGTTTGGCGATAACGAAAACGATCGCGACATGCTCAACGTGGTGGGCCATCCCTATCTGATGGAGAGCTGCAATCCCAGCATGCGCGGTGTCAATGACCGTGTCCGCTACGTGCGCACGGTCGAAGAGGAGCTGCGTCGTCTACTTGCTGAGTAGGCATGTCCCAAACATCTACCGGCAGTCGGGGCAGAGACCCTCGAAGATGGTGTAGTGCGACGTGACGTGCCAGCCGATTTGCTCGGACGCCTTGGCGTCGAGCTGGGCATCGAAGGGGAGCGGTACGTCGATGACGCGGCTGCATGAGGTGCAGATGATATGCGCATGCGGCTCGATCGTGCGATCGAAGCGGCTGCCGCCCGGCGTCTTGATGGAGAGGATCTCGCCGGCGTCGGCCAAGAGATTGAGATTGCGGTAGACCGTACCGCGGCTGATTTTGTCATCCTGCGCGCGCACGACGTTGTAGATTTCGTCGGCGGTGGGATGGTTATAACTTTGGCGCAC
>DXZV01000041.1:10192-12243 GCA_019419485.1 Collinsella sp. | reverse complement strand
CGGGGCATGCCCCGCCTCTTACACCACATCTCTGCGCGCTACCCTCCCCGTAGGGGAGCTCCGGGCTTCATAGGGGCACGAATAGCCCACTCCGACCCGCAAAATCTGTGCGCACGATGCGAATGACGCCCTTAACCTTAAACTTTAGCTTGAACTTAGCTATAATGCGCTACGTTCCTGCCAGGCTGTGGTTGCGGACGGACGAAATGCCCGTCCTAGTCCAAGACAGACGCGGTCAAAGGGATCCACGTAAGCGACCGCGTGCGCGCGGCGCGATCATGGCGCGTCCTAGATGTAAGCCGCACCGTCCGTTCTACTTTCTTTGGGGCAATACCGCCTCGCGGGCGAGCGGGCCAGTCGTGAAGGTGGCTACGGCCTCCCGAGCAAACACCCCGGTGCGCAAGTGTGGGGTCAAATACCAGGTCAGCTGGTGGGAACAACCCGTTATTCCGCGCAACGCACGGATTGTATACGACACAGAAGGCAGGGTAGTGGACATGGTGAGGGGCAGCTTGATGCACGCGGCTCGGTTATGCGCTGGGACCGCGGCGGTCATTGCCGTATTGGGCTTGAGCGGATGCGCGTTCAATCCGCTGTCCACGTTCATGACACCCACGATTGACCAGATCGAGCGCGAGACCGTTACCCCTACGGTGTCGGACGACGCCCTGGTCACTCCCGGCACCCTGACGGTTGCCCTCGATACCTCCGATGCTCCGCAGGCCATGCAGGGCGCCGATGGCAACCTCACGGGCTACGCGGTCGACGCTGCCCGCGCCCTTGCAAGTCGCATGGGCCTTAAGGTCGCCTTCGTCGATGCGTCGTCTGCCGATTCCGCGCTCGGCGACAAAAAGGCCGACATCTTCATAGGTGACATCAATTCCACGGATGGTGATATCAGCACGCTTGGTACTTGCCTGTACGACGCTGCGGCAGTGTTCGGAAAGACGAGCGACGGCGAGTCGCTGAGCGTTTCCACCGAAACGCTTAACACCGCTACCCTGGGCGTTCAGACCTCCTCGGCATCGCAGGAAGCGCTCGCCAAGCAGAGCATCACGGCCAACCAAAAGACCTTCTCCAACATCAACGAGTGCTTTGAGGCGCTCGAGTCCGGCGAGATCGACTACGTGATTTGCGACTCCACGGCTGGCGGCTACCTTGCGCGCCTGATGAGCCAGATCTCTTACGTCGGCGCGCTCGAGACGCCCTCGACGCTCGGCGTCGCGGGCCTCGCGGCCAACGACGAGCTGTGCCGCGCCGTGAGCGATGCCCTCGACGGTATCACGGTCGATGGCACGCTCGAGGCGGTCCACTCCGTCTGGTACGGCACGATGCCCTATGACCTCACCACCAAGACGGTCTCGGGCGCCGACGTACAGTCGACCGACACCGGATCCAGCGAGTCCGCATCCTCCGATTCGAGCAGCGAGGGTACAACCTCCGAGGATAAATCGTCCAGCCAGGAGGGCACTATCACCGACGACGACATTAACAAGCTCAATAGCTAGTTATTACTAGGGGTGGTGTCTCCTATACGTTGGAAAGGACACCTCTTCACGGTTTCAACACGCACTGCCGGGTTTCTCCAATAGGGGAGCCCGGCTTTTTCATCCCTATAAAACCAGCAGGTCAAAGCCAATTTCCGGGACCAAATACAAAGCCGCCGTCGCGCTCCTATAGCGCACTTTGCCACGGAAAAGTGCGAGACTTCGGTATGCGGTATCAAGCAATCGTTATTCGGGTCTTTAGGAATCCGCGTGATTAAATGCACGGCAATGGGTACATAGCCAGTACAGTAAGTCCCCGAGGCAGATTGGAGCCACGTATGGATATCAAGGTTTCTGGACGCAAGACGACGGTAACCGATGCTCTGCGTGCGCATGTGGATGAGAAGATCGGCGAGGCACTCAAGGTTTTCGATATCGAGCCCATGACGGTCGACGTTGTACTTCGCTATGAGAAGAACCCCTCAAACCCCAACCCGGCAATCGTCGAGGTTACGGTTCGTGCCCGCGGTTCGGTGATTCGCGTTGCCGAGCACGGTGCAGATA
>DXZV01000041.1:9101-10182 GCA_019419485.1 Collinsella sp. | reverse complement strand
GTGCAGATATGTACGCCGCCATCGACCTCTCCGCCGATAAGGTCACCCGCCAGCTGCGCAAGTTCAAGACCAAGGTCGTGGACAACCGCCAGGGCGGTGCCAGCGCCGCGGATGTTGCACCGGTCGAGCGCGTCGAGGATCTGGCCGACCTGCTGCTGCCCGAGGAGGAGGACGACCTGCTCGTCCGCGAGAAGGTCATCGACGTCACCCCGATGACTGAGGAGCAGGCGCTGGTGCAGACCGATCTGCTCGGCCACGACTTCTACGTGTTCGAGAACGCGACGACCGGCCTTATCAATGTGGTGTATCACCGTAAGAATGGTGGATATGGCATCATCAAGCCCCGTATCGAAACACTTGACGAGTAAAATACGTTAACTTGCATGAGTTAACGGTTGGCGGCCATCCCATGCGGGTGGTCGCCTTTTTTACGTAAGGAGTCGCTTTGATGGACAAGGCTGCATCTACCGGCCATTCTGACCGCTGCCGCATCGTCGTCGATACCTGCTGCGACTTTAGCCCCGAGGTCGCCGCGAACCTCGATGTCGATATCCTGGGTTTCCCCTTCATTATCGATGGCGAAGAGCGCACGGATGACATCTGGTCGAGCATGAGCCCTAAGGAGTTCTACGACCGCATGCGCGCCGGTGCCCGCGTGTCCACCTCGGCTGTGTCGCTCGGTCGCTATATCGAGTTCTTTACCGAGTGCGCCAAAGAGGGTACGCCCACGGTCTACCTGTGCTTTACCTCGGCGCTGTCGTCGAGCTACAACTCCGCGTGCCAGGCGGCAGATGCCGTGCGCGCCGAGTATCCCAACTTTGAGCTCTACGTGGTCGACAACGCTCTGCCCTGCGCGACCGGCGCGCTCTTGGCGCTCGAGGCCGTGCGCCAGCGTTCGGCGGGACTGACCGCCAAACAGCTGGTCGATTGGGCAAACGAGGCAAAAACCTACGTGCACGGCTACTTTACGCTCGAGAGCTTCGACGCACTGGCTGCCGGCGGCCGCATTCCTCCCGCGGCGGCGCAGCTCACGGCAAAGCTCGACGTCAAGCCCGAGCTCTCCTACGACCTCAACGGCGCC
>DXZV01000041.1:0-9091 GCA_019419485.1 Collinsella sp. | reverse complement strand
GACGTCACGATCATTCGCGGCTCCGTGGGTCCCACCATCGGCTCGCACGTGGGCCCCGGCATGGTGGGCTGCGCGTTTTGGGGCAAGAATCGCGCCGAGAAAGCCTCGCTTTCCGACCGTATCGCCCGCCGCGTGCGCGGTCAGTAGGCAAGCGCTGCGTCCGTAATCGCCCTCGACTCACAGCCCAAACGCTGGCACCGAGTATTCAACCTGGTAACAACACCCAACCCAAAAGGAAAGGTTTCATGGCAAACAAGCTCTCCGTCGCATTCATTGGCACCGGAATCATGGGTGCCCCCATCGCCGGCCACATTCTGGACGCCGGCTATCCCGTCACGGTCAACAACCGCACCAAGTCCAAGGCGGCGGCGCTTATCGAGCGCGGCGCCGTCTGGGCAGATACGCCGGCCGATGCCGCGGCGAACGCCGATGTCGTCTTTACCATGGTGGGCTATCCCTCCGAGGTCGAGGAACTCTACCTGGCGGGCGACGGCCTGCTCGCGTGCACCAAGCCGGGTGCGGTCTTGATCGACCTCACCACGAGCTCGCCCGAGCTTGCCCGTGACATTGCCGAGGCCGCCCAGGTTTCTGGTCGCATGGCGTTTGACTGCCCCGTCACCGGCGGCGAGTCGGGCGCTATCGCCGGTACGCTCACGGCTATCGTGGGCGCTACCGAGAACGACATCGCGCCGGTCCGCGACATCCTTGCCACCTTTGCGGCCAACATCTGCTGCTTCGACGGCGCCGGCAAGGGCCAGGCTGCCAAGCTCGCCAACCAGGTGTCGCTGGGCGCCTGCATGGTCGGCATGGCAGACGCCATGGCATTTGCCGAGCTGAGCGGCCTTGACCTGGAGAAGACCCGCCAGATGATCCTGGGCGGTACCGGCAAGTCCGGCGCCATGGAGAGCCTGGCTCCCAAGGCGCTCGACGGCGACTACAAGCCCGGCTTTATGGTCGAGCACTTCATTAAGGACCTGCGTCTGGCGCTCGCCTACGCCGATGACCGCGAGCTCGCGCTGCCCGGCGCTGATGTGGCCTTTACGCTCTACGACATGCTCGACGCCATCGGTGGCGCCAAGCTGGGTACCCAGGCCATCACGGTCCTCTACAAGGAGGAGGCCGACGCCATCGCCGCCGGTCTGGACTGGTCGCAGTATCGTCCCGAGGAGCATGGTACTCACGAGGAAGGCTGCGGTTGCGGCGAGCATGGCGACGATCACGAGTGCGGTTGTGGCCACCACCACGACGAGGGCCACGAGTGCTGCGGCGGCCACGGCCATGACGACGGCCACGAGTGCTGCTGCGGCCACCATCACGAGGAGTAACGCCCATGAGCTGGACGTTCGTGGTGCTTGCGCTGGCGCTCTTTCTCTTTGCGATCTACATCGGTTTTTTGTGCGGCCAGTGGGCGTGCGAAAAGCGCGTGATCACCAAGCGCGACTACTGGATTGCCAACTTTGCGGGTGCGGTGGCAGTCGTCCTGCTGACCTGGGTGTTCTCGCTGTTCCCGCTGGTGCAGTTTGCGCCGATCGGCTGGCTCGGCGGCTTTATCGCCGGCCTTAAGATGAGCTTTGGCGAGTCCGTCGGTCCGTGGCGCAAGCACGACGAGGTCTTTAACGTCAACAAGGCTCACCGTGCCGCCGCCGACGCGGGCGACGCCGAGGAACGCCGCCGTGCGCGTCGCAATGGCGCGGCCGATCGACAGCTCATCTCGGTCACCGATGACAGCAAGGGTGCTGGCAAGCACGCTAAGAAATAGTAAGAAGAGGTAACTATGGCAGAAAACAAAGACGAACAGCTCGCCGACGAGGAGCTGGCACAGCTTCAGCTGGCAGAGGAGAACGAGAACGCCGTCGACCGTCTGGTCAAGGAACTCGGCTGCCCCACGCGCCGCATCCGCCAGTTTGCCGCCCGCGTGCTGCACCTGCTTGCCGAGCGCGATCCGCAGCGCGTCGTGCCCTGCGTGCCCGCGCTGATCGAGGCGCTCGACCGCCCCGAGGCTCAGACCCGCTGGGAGGCCCTCGATGCCCTGACGGCGCTCGCCACCACCTGCCCCGAGCAGCTGGGCGATGCCTTTGAGGGTGCCGAGACCGCACTGTTCGACGAGATCTCCTCCACGCTGCGCTATGCTGCCTTCCGCCTGCTGTGCGTGTGGGGCGCCACGAGCGTCGAGCGTTCGCGCGAGGCTTGGCCCATCCTGGACGAGGCCATCCAGTGCTACCACGGCGACCTCGAGTATCGCGACATGCTCGGTTGCCTGTACGAGTTTGGCCAGGGCGAGATTGACGCCGAGGTTGCCGAGAAGCTTGCGCTGCGCCTTAAGTTCGATGCCGAGAACGGTAAGGGCAGCTATCTCAAGGCCCGTTCGAGCGAGATTTGCGAAATGCTTGTTAAACGTTTTGGCCTGGATCTCTCCAAAAAGAAGAAGCGTGCTAGCGTTAAAAAATCTGACGACGCCGAAGACGAGGAGTAACAGATTATGGCGCACGATGTAGTCCTGATTCCCGGTGACGGTATCGGTCCCGAGATTACGCAGGCCATGCGCCGCGTGGTCGAGGCTGCCGGTGTCCAGATCAATTGGAACGTCCAGGAGGCCGGTGCCGGCGTCATGGACGAGTTTGGCACGCCGTTGCCCCAGCACGTGCTCGATGCGGTCGCTGAGACCAAGGTTGCCATCAAGGGCCCCATCACCACGCCGGTCGGCACGGGTTTCCGCAGCGTCAACGTGGCCCTGCGCAAGCATTTTGACCTGTACGCCTGCGTGCGCCCCTGCCTGTCGCAGCCGGGTGACGGCTCGCGCTTCCGCGACGTCGACCTGGTCATCGTGCGCGAGAACACCGAGGACCTCTACGCCGGCATCGAGTTCGATGAAGGTGCTGCCGAGGTCGAGGAGCTCTCGCAGCTTGTCGAGCGCTCGGGTCAGAAGACCTTCGCCGCTGATTCCGCCATCTCAATTAAGCCGATCTCCATCGCCAAGAGCCGCCGTATTGTGGAGTATGCCTTTGAGTATGCCCGCCGCTGCGGCCGCAAAAAGGTGACGGCCGTGCACAAGGCCAACATCATGAAGGCGACCGACGGCCTGTTCCTGCGCGTGGCACGCGAGGTGGCCGCCGACTATCCCGATATCGAGTTCAACGACAAGATCGTCGACGCCACCTGCATGGGCCTGGTCCAGAACCCCAACGACTTCGATGTTCTGGTGCTGCCCAACCTGTACGGCGACATCGTGAGCGACCTGTGCGCCGGCCTGGTAGGCGGCTTAGGCATGGCCCCCGGCTCCAACATCGGTGCTGACTGCGCCATCTTCGAGGCAACGCACGGCTCCGCGCCCGATATCGCTGGCCAGGATATCGCCAACCCCACGGCCGAGATCCTCTCTGCTGCGATGATGCTCGATCACCTGGGCGAGAACGACGCTGCCAATCGCATTCGCGCCGCCGTCTCTGCCACGCTCGACGAGGGCGAGCAGGTTACCGGTGACGTGCGTCGTGCCCAGACCGGCTCCGTCGAGGGCGCCGTGGGCACGCAGGCCTTTGCCGATGCCGTTATCGCGCACCTGGCCTAAGGTATGCACGCTGCAAACGCCTAAATAGTACTTAAGTGTTTGCGTATAACCTAAGAATCAATACGCCCGGCACTCTGTCGGGCGTATTCTATTGAAGACTATGTTTCCTAACAAGGAGTAACCGATATGGGTCTGATTCAAAAGAAGGACGAGAAGGACGAGATCGACGGCATCCAGATCATCGAGCGCGGCGAAGGCCCCGACGGTGACGAGGACGAGAAGATCGACCTGGTCACCGGTACGTCTGCCGAGCACATTGCTGCCGGTACGACGGCCGAGGAGGAGGACGCCCGTCTGGAGGCTCAGATTGCCGCGGATGCCGCTGACGAGGATCTGATGCCCGAGGAGCAGGACGAGGACGACGACTCCGACGTGGATGACCACACTTGCAAGCACAAGAAGACGATGATTGCCGCCTTTGTGGTTGCCGTCGTGATTGCTGCCGTGATTGGCTTCTTTATTGGCAATGGTGGTTTTGGCGGCAAGGGTGTCGGCTCGTCGACCCTGACCGAGGACCAGCTCGATTCGACCGTGGCAAGCTACAGCTACAACGGCAAGAAGAGTGACATCACCGCGCGCGAGGCCATCGAGAGCCAGTACAGCCTCGACACCGTCAAGGACGACGACGGCAACTATACCGCTCCGTCTGCCGACGTCATCCTGTCCTACGTGCGCAACAAGATCCTGCTCGATGCTGCCGAGGACGAGGGCATCACCGTCTCTTCTAAGGAGATGAAGAAATACGCCGAGGATTCCATCGGCACTTCGGACTACAAGACCATGGCCACGCAGTATGGCGTGTCCAAGGACCAGGCCAAGCAGATCGTCCGCCAGTCCGCGACGCTGCAGAAGCTCTACAAGAAGAAGGTGGGCGATAGCTCCGCAAGCATGCCGACCGCTCCGACCGAGCCTGCTGACGGCAACGAGGAGACCGCGAGCAAGGACTACGCCGACTACATCATCAACCTTGCCGGTGACGAGTGGGATAGCGAGAAGGGCACTTGGAAGGACGCCGACAGCACCTACGCTAAGGCCTTTGCCGACGATGCCTTTACGGCCGATAGCGCTACCTATAAGCAGGCCATGACCGCCTACTACACTGCTTACCAGCAGTACTCTTCGCAGGCTTCAAGCGCCAGCTCCAAGTGGACCGAGTATGCTAACGGCCTCTACGCCAAGGCCAACATCAGCATCTACGGCCTGTTTGCGTAAAGATTTGTCTGAGCCACCGAGCTCGTAGCCGAAATATCTGAATAGCCCGCTAGAACGGATGTTGTTCTAGCGGGCTATTTGCGTTTGGGCGCTGGTGGCTACATTATGCCTATTAATCTTTAAGCCCAAAGAGGCTATCGGCTTCATCGTCAGGTATGTATTCCAGAACATCGCCCGGTTGGCAGTCGAGTGCCCGGCATATCGCGTCAAGAGTTGAAAAACGTATGGCAGAAACCTTGCCTGTCTTAATGCGTGACATATTGACCTGGGAGATGCCCACGCGTTCCGCAAGCTCTTTGGATGAGATCTTGCGTTCGGCGAGCATGCGGTCAAGCCGCAGAATAATCATGGATTCCCCCTAGAGCAACTCGTCATCTTGTTTTTGCAGGATACACCCGTACTGGAAGACGCTGGCAATCAGGCTAATAATCAGGCCTGCAAAGACCATAGAGAGGTCGAGGTGCTGGCCGCCAAGCGCATCCGTAAAGTTGCCGCCAAATCCTGAGAGTATCAGCCCCGTGACTATGGCACCAAGAAGCTTCACAGCAACGCCGCCAATAAGGAACAAATGTCCTATTTGACGTAGTATGCGGATGCATTCGAGGTCAAAGGGCCTGCCCGCCTTTTCAATGGCGGAGAAAAACTTGTATGCGCTTAGCACGATGGCAAACGCAAGGCATGTCATCATGGCGCTCCCTATGGCAGTATGACCGTCGTGCGCGACAAGCATAAGAGGGGTGTGTTTATCGGCGCCGACGAGAGCGAGAATTGGCCCTTCGCCAGCCTCAAGCTCTACGGATTGGAGACAGAACCCTTGGGAGAGGCTAGGCAATATGAGTAGATCGTAGATTGCAATGACTGCGAGGAGTCCCAGAGCGAGCGCCACGGCGGTGCAGATTGTGGCCCATTTGCAGTAGCGAGTGAGCTTCCTCAGTTTGGCTATTGCCTGTTCACGGTCGATGGCTTCATTCGATTTGGATGCGTTCCAGCGGATCATAGCTCCTCCAACCAATGTCTTGGATGATACTAAATTTTATAACATACTTAACGATAAACGATAAACAATTACAGATTAGAGTAAGTAATGTTTATAAGACGAATAGCGAGAGCTTATGGCACATTCAGGGAGTGGGAGTTTGGCGCGCGGGGGATGGACGAGTATTGAAATATCCTGCAACCGCGCAAGTGCTTCATCGGGTCTCCCCAATTCATCTAGAAAAACGGCTGCAAACGACTGCAAATAACCGGTGAACGGTCAAAAACTACCGTTCACCGATAATTTTTAAACTGGTTCTAACTGGTATTAAGTCAAAAAGACCAATTCACATATCTTCACAATGACCTGCAATTTTTCTACACGCTATTTTTAGCCGCCCTGCGTTGTTTAGGGACAGGAAAAGTTCCGATCTTTTGCCAAAGCATTTCGAAACGGTTTCAAAACCGCAGGTAGAAGTGTTAACGACCGGTAAACGGTCGATTTATCACCGTGAGCGGTGCAAAAACGTTTTACCGTATGAATCAACGAAAGCGATCTCTTCTGGGGTGATATAGTGACAACAACACGTCACGTGGTTACTACCAGTTTAGAAACCACTGGTCTTCAAAGAACGCTTTCTAAGAAGCTTTAAGGGCGAGCGCCCGCTGGCTTCCGAAAATCATCGGACTCAGATTGTACACACCTTCGGAAGGGAAATTTGAATGGTTGGCTTTATTCTTACCGGTCATGGACAGTTCGCACCCGGCCTAGCTAGCGCTATCGCTATGGTTGCCGGCGACCAGCCCGCTTTTACCGTCGTTCCTTTTGAGGGCGACCAGGCTGCTTCCTACGGTGAGGATCTCCGCGCCGCTATTACCGCCATGCGCGAGGAGTGCGATGGCGTGCTCGTCTTTACCGACCTGCTTGGCGGCACCCCGTTCAACCAGTCGATGATGATTGCCCAGGATGTCGACAACGTCGAGGTTCTGACTGGCACCAACCTTCCCATGGTTATTGAGCTTCTGTTCCTCCGCGGCAATGCCACGCTCGCCGAGCTTGGCGAGCAGGCCGTGACCGTTGGCCAGACGGGCGTCACCGCCCAGACGGTCGCATCCGTTGCCGGCTCCGAGGAAGAGGATATCTTCGGCGACGAGGACGGCATCTAATGGCCGATTTCGGAGCCAACGTCCTGAGCTCCTCGGTCGCCCTTTTAGGCCTGCTTGTCATCATGGGCTTGATTTACACCATCTGGTCGCAAATCAACATGAAGAAGAAGCAGAAGTACTTCAAGGAGCTGCACACCGAGCTCAAGCCGGGTCAAGAGGTTCTTTTCGCCGGCGGTATCTACGGAACCGTCAAAGGCATCGAAGGCGAGAAGGTCCAGATCAAAGTCCGATCCGGAGCCGTCGTAGATGTTTCGCGTTACGCGATTCAGGAGATCAAGTAACTGTCGTCAGCAAATAACGAAAGGAAGCTGATCAACATGGCAGAACCCAACATTCTTCTTACCCGCATCGATAACCGACTGGTTCATGGTCAGGTTGCCACCCAGTGGAACTCCACCCTGGGCTCCAACCTCATCCTCGTCGCCAACGACGACGTGGCGTCCAACACCATGCGCCAGAACCTCATGAAGATGGCCGCTCCCGCCGGCGTCGCTACGCGTTTCTTCTCTCTGCAGAAGACCATCGACGTCATTGGCAAGGCGAGCCCGCGTCAGAAGATCTTCATCGTGGCCGAAACACCGGAAGACGTGCTTACGCTCGTCAAGGGCGGTGTGCCTATAAAGAAGGTAAACATCGGCAACATGCACATGTCGGAAGGAAAGCGCCAAGTCGCCACCTCCGTCGCAGTTAACGACGAGGATGTCGCTGCGTTTAAAGAGCTGCAGGAATTGGGGGTGGAGTTGGAGATCAGGCGCGTTCCGAGCACGCCTGTTGAGGACACGAGCAAGCTCTTCTCGTAATCCTCGTGATCCACGTTGTCAGGAGTGAAACCCTGACGTTCTGTACGTGAAATCCAAAGTGCGTACATACATTTTGAAAGGAGGAGCAAGATGGAATACTCGATCATCCAGATCGCTCTGGTCTTCGTCGTCACGTTCATCGCGGCAATCGACCAGTTTGACTTCCTCGAGTCTCTCTATCAGCCCATCGTCACCGGCGCCGTCATCGGTCTTATCCTTGGCGACCTCAACACCGGTCTTCTCGTGGGTGGTACCTATCAGCTCATGACGATCGGCAACATGCCGATCGGAGGCGCTCAGCCGCCTAACGCCGTCATCGGCGGCATCATGGCAGCCATTCTCGCTATCGCCACGGGCCTCGAGCCCAACGCGGCAGTCGGCCTCGCCATTCCGTTCGCTCTGCTTGGCCAGCTTGGCGTTACCCTGGTCTTCACGCTTATGTCCCCGCTTATGTCCACGGCCGATAACATGGCTCACAACGCGGACACCAAGGGCATCGAGCGCCTGAACTACTTCGCCATGGCTCTGCTCGGCCTGATCTTCGCTGTCGTCGTCACCCTGTTCTTCATCGCTGGCGCTACCATCGGTCAGACCATCGCTTCTGCCATCCCGACTTGGCTGCAGACCGGTCTCTCCGCTGCAGGCGGCATGATGCGCTTCGTCGGCTTCGCCGTCCTGCTCAAGGTTATGATGAACCGCGATATGTGGGGCTTCTTCCTCATGGGCTTTGGCCTCGCGCTCATCACCGTTGCCAACGATTCGCTGGCAACCCCTGCTCTGCTCATCCTCGCTCTCATCGGCTTCGGCATCGCTTTCTGGGACTTCCAGCAGCAGACCGAGCTGAAGGGTGCAGCTGTTTCTGACGGAGGTGACTTCGAAGATGGCATCTAATGAGTATGTGATCCCGGAGCACTACGAGGATCTCACTCCTGCTCCGCAGCTCGACCAGAAGACCCTCAACAAGATGGCTTGGCGCTCCTGCTTCCTGCAGGCATCGTTCAACTACGAGCGCATGCAGGCCGCTGGCTGGCTTTACTCCATCATCCCCGGTCTGGAGAAGATCCACACCAACAAGAACGACCTCGCGGCTTCCATGAGCCACAACCTGGAGTTCTTCAACACCCACCCGTTCCTTGTCACCTTTGTTATGGGCATCGTGCTTTCGCTCGAGCAGAACAAGGTTGACATCCCCACGATCCGCGCCGTCCGCGTCGCCGCAATGGGCCCGCTCGGTGGTATCGGTGACGCCCTGTTCTGGCTGACGCTTGTGCCGATCACAGCAGGTTTGACAGCAAACATGGCGATGGAAGGACAGATTATCGGTGCGGTTCTCTTCCTTATCATCTTCAACGCTGTTCAGTTTGCAGTTCGT
>DXZV01000040.1:3815-12363 GCA_019419485.1 Collinsella sp. | reverse complement strand
GGGGACAGGCACCTTTGTGGTGGTTTGAGACAAGGACCCTAGTCCACAGTGATGTCGAGGTTCTTGCCGGTGAGGCCTACGTAGCCGCCCTCGGCAGCAGGTCATTTGACCGAATAGGAAAAAAAGGAAAAAATAGGAAAAAAAGGAAAGGAGACTTATGACTGAGACCATCTTCTCCCCCTCATTTGGAAATCGCCCCTCTTATCTAGTCGGGCGCGAAGCGGTAATTTCGACATTCGTATCTGGCATTGAGCAAGAGGCGGGCAATCGCGACCGAGCCATGCTCATGCTTGGACAGCGAGGCAGCGGCAAGACGGTTCTTCTGTGGGAACTTGCCGACCGCGCACGCAAGCTCGGCTTTGTTGTCGCTACGCCCACCGTAGCCTCCGAGGATATGCTCGAGCGCATTGTTGAGAAGATCCAGGAAGCAGGCGAGCCTTACGTCAATAAACGCCGCCTTCCCAAACTCACGAGCGGCAGTCTAAGTGTTTTTGGGTTCTCGGCAGGCCTCGAGTTCACACGAGACGTGCAGGAGACCAAAAGCTTTCAGTTCAAACTCACACAGCTCGCGCGCAAACTGACCAAGCAGGGACACGGTATCCTCATCCTCATCGACGAGCTCCAAGCGAATTCACCCGAGATCAGACAGCTCGTCACCGCCTATCAAGAACTGGTCGGCGAACGACTCAACGTCGCGCTCGTCATGGCAGGCCTTCCGGGAGCCGTCTGCGCAACACTCAATGACCGCGTGCTGACATTTCTCAACCGCGCTCGCAAGGTCACGCTCGAACCGCTTTCGGTCGGAGATGTCGACGCCTATTACCAGCGGGCTTTCGAAGAGCTCAGCATTGACATTCCAAGCGATCTTCGCCTCCGTGCCGCTCGCGCAACCCAAGGCTCCCCTTATATGCTGCAGCTGATCGGCTATAACATCGCCAATCGCTGCAAGGCTGGAGAACGCGCAGCGCAAGGGCAAATCGACGGAGCCATCGAAGCTTCGAAGGTCGACTTCGAAAACGATGTTTGCGAAACGACGCTCGCCGCGCTATCGGACCAAGACGTCGCGTTTCTCACCGCAATGACTGACGACGAAGGCGCTGTGTCGCGTATTTCTGATGTGGCGGAGCGCATGTCGGTCACGCCCGACTATGCACAGAAATATCGCCGGCGCCTCATTGACGCCGGCGTTATCGAGCAGGCGCGCCGTGGTTACGTGCGCTTCGCCGTCCCATATATGGCCGACTATCTGCGCAGCCAGCTCTAGACAACCACCACAAAGGTGCCTGTCCCCTTTGTGGCGGCTTGGGCCGGTTTGTCTTGATCTGTAACAGGTAGACCGCCAAAACCGGGCCTGGTGTTACAGATCGAGATCTTTCGGGCACACTCTGCGGTTATCTCAATCTGTAACAGGTAGAGACGATTTAGCCCGCCAGGTGTTACAGATTAAAACAAAAGCCCCTAGTCCACGGTGATGTCGAGGTTCTTGCCGACGAGGCCCACGTAGCCGCCTTCGGCTGCCTTGGGGCTGTCGGCGTGGCAGAGGACCCACTTGTCGGCCTTCCAGTAGCAGTAGCTGTCACCGGCGGCAGGCATGTCGGCTGCGGCCTCGGGGCGCGGGCCATTGGTGCCCGCCGGCAGCGCCACCATCACCTGGAAGCCGCCGTCGTCGACCATGCAGGGCGTGTAGTGGAGCGTGGTGTTGAAGACTTCGACGACCGTACCCGCCGGCACGCGGAACGCCTTGACGCACGCAGTGTCGAGCTTGCCGTCCTCGATCTCCCAGCGATGCGCCACGAGCAGGATAAAGTCGCGGGCGCCCAGGTTAAACTCGCTGGCACGGTGATACTCCAGGCAGTTGAGCTGCGTGTTGTGGCCGTTGCACCAGCCCAGCTGGAAAGGACGGCCGCCAAACATGAGAAAGCCCAGTTTATCGGCACCCTTGACGCCCTCGAGCTCCGACGCGCTTGCCACGTACTTGCTGCCCTCGGGGATGGGCGTGGCAGAGAGCGCCTCGAGCACGGGCGACGTGAGCTCGGACGGAACGTCATCCCAAACGTTGCCATAGGATTTGAACTCGGGATCGTTGACAGAATAGATATGCATGTTCACTCCTGTTCGTAAATGTGACTATACGAACATTCTAGAACAATCTCGTTCTGTTTCGAGTGCTCGATATGAAAAAGCGCCCCCACAAGAGTGGGAGCGCTTCTGGCGCAAACGCTATTCCTGCCAGCATCCTTATGCCTGCTGATAGTGCAGGTGCTTCTCGTCGATATCGGCCAGATCGCGGTCGAGATAGCGACGCGCAAGCCAGTTTGCCATGGGGAGGTTCTGGTCCAGGTAGTTACCGCACTCCTCGGGAGCGGCACCGGGAACATCGCCCTCAAAGCCCGCGACAAACTCGAACAGCTCGCGCACGAGCGGCAAGATCTCCTCGCTCGTCAGCTCACCAAAGACAACCAGGTAAAAGCCCGTGCGGCAGCCCATGGGACCAAAGTAGACAATGCGGCTCGACCACTCGGCATGATTGCGAAGGAACGTCGCGCCCAGGTGCTCGATGGTGTGGCACTCGGCCGTGTTCATGACCGGCTCTTTGTTGGGCGTGGTCAAGCGCAGGTCAAACGTGGTGACGGCGGCGCCGGTCGCCGGATCGCGGTCGATGCGGCTCACATACACGCCGGGCTCGAGCAGCAGATGGTCAACGGAAAAACTCGCGATGCGCTCCATGGCAGATCCTCTCGGTAGTCAATTTGGGACGGGGCTCTTTTAGCTGGTTCGAATGATCGCACCAATCATACCAGTCAAAAAAGCCCCATCCCAAATGAGCTGCCCGGGAATAGCCTGCGGGCGCCGCGCAGCCGCCTAGGCAGTGTAGGCGATGGTCGCGTCGACGGCGTGACGCCAGCCGGCGATCTTTTTGGCTCGTTCGTCGGCGGACATGGCAGGCTCCACGATGCCGCGAGCGCCGTAGACGTCGACGACGTCGCGCGTGTACATGCCCAGCGCAATGCCGCAGGCCCAGGCCGCACCCAGACCGCTCATCTCGTCGTTGCTCGCGATGCGGATGGGCGAGCCAACCAAGTCGCTCTCAAACTGCATCAGGTACGCGTCGCGCGTGGGGCCGCCGTCAACACGAAGCTCGGCCAGTGCCGCGCCCGAATCCTCGACCATCGCATCAATCACGTCAAAGATTTGATAGGCGATCGACTCGTCGGCGGCCTTTACGAACTCCGCACGGCCCGTGGTGCGCGTCATGCCAAAGACGCAGGCCTCGGCGTCACTCGCCCAGTGCGGCGCGCCCAAACCGGTAAACGCCGGCACAAAGTAGACGCGACTCGCCGGATTGGCGGCGTAGCACAGGTCGGTAACTTCCTCGGGGTTATTGATGAGCTCAAGATCGTCGCGCAGCCACGTCTTGACGGCGCCGGCGTAGCTCACGTTGCCCTCGAGAACATACTCGGTCACACCGTCCATACGCCACGCAAGCGAGCTCGAAAGCCCGTGCGAGCTGGCAACGAACTCGTCGCCGACGTTCATCATGACCGAGCTGCCGGTGCCATAGGTCGCCTTGGCCATGCCGCGGCTATGGCAGCCCTGGGCAAACAAGGCAGCGTGGCTGTCGCCGAGCACGCCATGAATGGGCACGGGTGCCGGCAAAAAGCCGCCCAGGTCCGTCATGCCGAACAGGCCATCGGAATCGGTCACCTGCGGCAGGCAGGCTGCATCGACGCCAAAGGCCTCGCACACCGGCTCGCTCCAGCAGCCACGGCGCAGGTCGAAGAGCTGCGTGCGGCTGGCGTTAGACCAGTCGCAGCGAAACTCCGCGCCGCCCGTGAGCGTCCAGACCACCCAGGCATCGATGGTGCCCAGACACAGCTCGCCTGCCGCCGCGGCCTCGGCAGCCGCGGGAACGTTCGCGAGGATCCAGGCCATCTTGCCCGCCGGGTAGTAGGGCGAGAGCACCAGACCCGTCGTGTCACGCACCAGCTCGGCCACGCCTTCGCGCGCAGCAAGCTCGTCGCACAGCTCGCGGGCGCGGGCGCACTGCCACACCACGGCGTCGCACAGCGGCTCACCCGTCGTGCGGCTCCAGGCAACAGTGGTCTCGCGCTGGTTGGAGATGCCGATGCCGGCGACGTCGGCCGGATCGACCCCGGTCTCCTCCACCACGGCGCGCGCCACGGCCAGCACGTTGGCGGCGATCTCGGCTGGATCATGGCTCACCCAGCCGGCCTCGTTGACAATCTGGCGATGCGAGCGGTCGGCACGATGAATCAGATGGCCGCCCTCGTCCACCAGCAGCGCCTTGGTGCCCTGCGTGGACTGGTCGATACCGATGATGTATTTGCTCATGTACTCTCCTGTCTCCCCCGTCGATTCAAAACTAAAACCCGACGGACAAGGAGCGAGTGGCCGTCAAGTGCCGCAGATTGCCGTGAAAAAGGAGCGCCGCGTACTTTGTGTACACAGGCGACGGTTTGAACGGCAAGGTGCGGTGCTTGGCGGCCGCGCAGCGTCTGTTTCTACTGTTTGCCAAGGAACTCGGCGACCGTCTTGGCGATTCCCTCGCCCGTCAGGCCATAGTGCGCGAAGACCTCGGGGCTCGTGCCGGTGATGACCGGCGCATCGGGCAGGGAGAGGCACTTGACCGGACGCGGGCAATGCTCGCCCACGACCTGCGCGACCATGGAACCCAGGCCACCGAAGGGGCTGTGCTCCTCGACGGTCACGACGGCGCGCGTGGCACCGGCGGCCTCGATCACGGCCTCGGCATCGAGCGGCTTGACGCAGTACATATCGAGCACCGTTGCCGAGATGCCCTGCTCGGCCAGCAGATCGGCGGCGTCCACGGCATGGCGGACCATCTCACCGGTGGCGACAATCGTCACATCGGTGCCGCGGCGCACCCAGGTGGCGCGATCCATCTGGAACGGGCACTCGTCCTCAGTGTACACGTCCTCCACCGGGTTGCGGCCCACGCGGATGTAGGCCGGCTTGTTGTCGGCGACCAGGGCACGCACGAGCTCGGCGGTCTGGAAGCGATCGCTCGGCAGATACACGCGCATGTTGGGAATCGCGCTCATGGCGGCGATATCCTGCGCGGAGTGATGGCTCATGCCTAAGGCGCCGTAGGACACGCCGCCCGAGATGCCGATGAGCTTGACGTTGGTGTTGGAGTACGAAACGTCGACCTTGCACTGCTCATACGAGCGCGTGGTCACAAAGGACGCCGGCGAGGCGGCCCAGGCCTTCTTGCCGCACGAGGCCATGCCGGCGGCGATGCTCACCAGGTCCTGCTCGGCAATGCCGACCTCAACGGACTGCTGGGGATACTGGTCAAAGAACGGCGTGAGCGATGCAGAGCCGCGGGAGTCGGAGCACAGGACGACGATGTCTTTATCGGTTGCGGCGGCCTCGAGCAGCGTGTCGCAGATAGCCTTTCGGTTGGCGATCTTGTTAGCCATTGATGGCCTCCTTATGGGCAGCGAAATCGGCGATGATCTGGGCATATTCCTCATCGTTGGGCAGGTGATGATGCCAGGCGGCCTTGTCCTCCATAACCGGCGAGCCGTAGCCCTTCACTGTGTTGAGGATGATGACCGTGGGCTTACCCTTGGTCTCGGCGGCCAGCGTCAGCGCGGCATCGATGGCCTGGACGTCGTTGCCCGGAATGGACAGCACGTTCCAACCGAAGGCGGCCCAGCGCTCCTCCTGCGAATCCTGCTTCATGACGTCCTCGGTGCTGCCGCTGATCTGCAGGCGGTTGCGGTCCACGAGCGCGCACAGGTTATCGAGCTGGTAATTGCCGCCGCTCATGGCGCCCTCCCAGACCGAGCCCTCGGCAAGCTCGCCGTCGCCCATGATGGTGTAGACGCGGTAGCCGCGGCCATCCATCTTGCCGGCAAGTGCCATGCCCACAGCCACGGGCAGACCGTGACCCAACGAGCCCGAATTCATCTCGATGCCCTTGAGCTTGTTGTTGGGGTGGCCGATGTAGGGGCTGCCGAACTTGGAGAAGCGGGCCTTGACGTCATCAAGGTCAAGATAGCCCTCGTGGCAGAGCACCGCGTAGTAGGCCTCCATGGCGTGGCCCTTGGAGAGCACGAAGCGATCGCGGTTGGGATTGTCGACGGTCTCGGGCGAAATGTTGAGGTGGTTGGCGTAGAGGGTCATCAGCGCATCGATGACCGACATGTCGCCGCCGATGTGCCCGCCGGCGCCAGCCATGATGATATCGACGCAATCGCGTCGAAGGTCCCAACGCAGGGACTCAAGCTCTTCGATAGTTGCCATTTCTACTCTCCTCGCAGGTAAGCTTTGACGTCTTCTTCGATGGGGTCGTACAGGTCGGGGACAATGCCGATGTACTTGCACGCCTCGTAGAGCACCGGCACCACGTTGGCGTGAATGGCGACGCAATGGTGGATGTAGGGACCCTCGACGATCTTGGCCTCGAGGCGCTTGAGGTTGTCGACCTCGACCCACAGGTAGGTGCCCATGCCGGCCGGGCCGTCGATGCCGCGGGCGTTGCCCAGCAGCAGCGAGTACTCGCCGTTGTCGCCGTCAAAGCGGGCAAGGGTGAGGTCGCCGTGCTTGGCCTCGGCCGTCAGCGCGCCGGGGTGATCGAAGGCCAGCGGATAGGTGAGCTTGGGCTTGACGGCCGCGCAGCTGCAGGGCCAGGGGCCGCAGTGCTGCAGCAGCTCGCCGTTCTCGTTATCGGGATGACGCACGGTCCAGTCGGCGAACATGCCGCGGTGACGGCCCAGGTCGGCGGCCTCGACCATCAGCGCGGTGATAGCGCCATGGATGTCGGTCTCGCAGACGATGGGGATGCCCATCTCGTTGAGGATTGCGTTGGCGGCGCAGGGCATAATGCCCAACTCGTCCTGCAGGGCGTTCCAGCACTGGATGGCGCCGGCGTTGCAGCCGTACTTCTCGACCAGGCGCTTCATGGCAATGGCGAGTCCTGCGACCGCAGGAACCTTGTCCTCGGGGATGCAGATCTCAAAGCTGTCACCAATGTGGGCGAGCATGGTTGCCATGGCCTGCTCGTCAGCCTGGGCGTCGCGCACGGCCTGGACAAGCTCGGTCATGGGGATGGGCGAAAGCTGGATGTTGAACTTCTCGAGCAGCTCGCCCTCGTTGCACATGGTCGACCAGAAATCGAACGGACGGGTGGCCATCTGCAGGATGCGGGTGTGCTTGAAAGTCTTGACCACGTTGCACACGGCCAAAAAGTCCCAGACACCGCGCTCGAACTCGGGATCGGTCAGACGGCAGTTGGTCATGTAGGTGAAGGGAACCTGGAAGCGACGCAGGACCTTGCCGGTGGCGAACAGGCCGCACTGGCTATCGCGCAGACGGGTGCCGTCGGGCTCGGGGCGCTCGTCGCGCGGACCCCACAGCAGCACGGGCAAGCCGAGCTCGCGGGCAAGGCGGGCGCAGACATACTCGGTACCAAAGTTGGCGTGGCAGAGCATGATGCCGTCGACGCCCTCGGCGCGGAACTTCTCGACGATAGGCGCGATATGGCTGTCGTCGAACAGCAGGCCCTCGTCGTTGATGTCGTCGATATCCACGATCTCGACGCCGATCTCGCGCAGGCGATCAGCCGTAAGGCCGCGATACTTGATCGCGTCCGGCGCGCTAAAGATGCTACGGCGCGTGGGCACAAAACCGAGCTTGATCTTATCCATGTACGTCCTCCCCTAGTCACATGTTCAGTAAACAGACGCATGTTTCGTTTTGTTCTGTTTACTAAATGTTTTACTCTTCTGTTTAGAAGTTTAGCGCGAAATACCCGTAGACGGTAGAGAAATCAGCCTAAACGGTATGTAAACAATCTGAACATACAAGGGAAACAAAAAGAGGACCCCGAAGGATCCTCTTCTGAATGGCACTATGTTAACTGCCCTAGCGAGCTTTGGCACGCTGCAGGCAATGCCGTCTCCGCCTAGATTTCGCGCACGCTCTGGCGCTCGACAAAATAGGTCGACACGGCCGTTTTGCAGGTATAGCTCTTGGGATTGCGGATGTTACCCACCAGACGGCGCACCGCGATCTCGCCCGCCTCGTGTTTGGGAACATGCACCGTGGTGAGTGGCGGGTTGGAGAAGGCGCCCAGAGATAGGTCGTCAAAGCCGATGATCGAGACATCCTCGGGCACGCGAATGCCGTGCTCGTTGAACGCGCGCATGGCACCCACGGCGAGCACGTCGTTCTCGGCAAAGAAAGCCGTCGGCAGGTCGTCGCGTGAGACGCTGTCGAGCCATGCACCCATATCGCGATAGGCACCTTCGAGCGTGGTGCCCAGCGTGACGCGCCATGCCGGGTTTGCCTCGAGGCCCGCATCCTCAAGTGCTTGGCGATAGCCGCGCTCGCGATCCTTAAAGATGCGGATACGAAGATCGCCTGCCAGATAGCCGATTTGCCTGTGACCCTTCTCGATAAGGTAGTCCACGGCGCGCAGCACCGAATCGGTATTGGCAATGACTACGGCATCTTTAAGGATCGCGAGCGCGGCTATCGCCAAGCACTTGAGGATGCG
>DXZV01000040.1:2563-3805 GCA_019419485.1 Collinsella sp. | reverse complement strand
CATCAGCACGATGGCGGCAGACGGGTCGGCGATCAGGCCCTCGACCTGCGGACGCACGGCGTCCAGATCGCTAAAGTCGAGCGAGACAAAGCTCGTGCTCATGCCGTGGCGACGCGCCTGGCGCTCCACGCCCTCAATAACCGCGGGATGGAAGGTGCTCTCGTCCAGGATGGCGCCCGTCTTGCGCGCGAGCACAAACTGGATGCTCTCGAGCTGCGTCGACTGCTGATAGCCGAGCGACTGCGCGCACTCCAGGATGACTTTGGCGGTCTCCTCGCTCACGCTGCGCTTGCGGTTGAGCGTGTTGGACACGGTCGCAGGCGAAAAACCGGTGATGCGGCTGATTTCGCGGACACTTGCTTTGGCCATTGTTCCCCCTAGTAACGGTCGCGGTCGAGCATCGTGGCCTGACCGCCCCGTGACTCGACAACTAAACGACCGCAAATTCAATCTAAACAGAATAGTAAATGTTTAATAGCTAGTTTAGCCTGTTGTCAAGCGAAGCGACGCGACTATTCCCCCAACGGGCGTATTTACTCGGTAGCTAATCTGGATCGGGGCACAGAAACCGTTTAGCCAAGGATGCGAGCCATGCGTGCCTTAAACTCCGCGAGGAAACGTGGGGCGTCCACGGTGAGCGCCACGAGCGCGCTCTTATCTGGATCGGACAGACGGTGCTCGTCGCAGATGGTGCGGCCGCGATATTCACCCAGCAGATCAACACGCAGGTTGCAGCCGAGCGCACCTACGAGCGTGGGGTCGATCGCCACGGCAACGGCCAGCGGATCGTGCAGCGCGCAACCACCCAGGTAGGGTGCGTTCATCTCGTACGAGCCAATGTAGTGCTCGACCATGCTCGCAAATGCGCAGCCCGCCATGGTGCCCGAGCCCGTCCAGCCGGCAATGTCGCGGCGTGTGAGCACCACGCGATGCGTCACGTCCAGACCCACCATGGTGAGTTTACGGCCCGAGCGCAGCACCGCGTCGGCTGCCTCGGGGTCGCTCGCCATATTGGCCTCGGCGCCCGCGCTCACGTTGCCGGGCACGGTAAGGGCGCCGCCCATCACGACCACGCGGCCGATGGACATCATCGCCGCCGCATCGCGCTCCAGGGCGAGCGCCAGGTTGGAGAGCGGGCCAGTCGCTACGTAGACCAGATCGGGACCATAGGTGCGCGCGGCATCGATCAGATAATCGACCGCAGCGTTGCCGTCGGCCGAGGTCGCCCCCACCGGCTCGTAG
>DXZV01000040.1:1365-2553 GCA_019419485.1 Collinsella sp. | reverse complement strand
AGGGCGACGCGGGCACGCTCGCGCCGCCGATGCCGTTCTTGCCGTGAATGAGCGCGGTGGACGCCGGCGGCGTATAGGGCTCAGTCGCCTGCAGAGGACGGTCGGCACCCAGGTACACCGGAACCTCGGGGCGACCCAGCAGATCGAGCACCGCCAGGCAATTGTGCGCCGATTGCTCGACGCGCACGTTGCCAAAGCACGTGGTGATGCCCACGAGCTCCACCTCGGGGCTCGCGATGGCATAGGCCAGCGCCATCGCATCGTCCACACCCATATCCAGATCAAGGATCAGCTTCTTGATTGCCATTGTTCTACTCCGCTTCTCCGTCTTTATCGTTTAACCAAACCAATGTTCAACTTCGGCGCGCGTGGGAATCGATTGCTGAGCGCCCAGGCGCGACACCGTCACTGCCGAGGCGCGAGCGCCCGCGGCCATGCACTCAAAGAGCGGCAAGCCCTCTAGGCGAGCCGCCGCCAACGCGCCGATAAACGTATCGCCGGCGGCCGTGGTATCGACTACCGTACTCGAAAGTGCCGGCATGCGCAGCAGCTCACCGCCATCGCCGAGCGTAACCGAGCCGGCACCGCCCAACGTGATGACCGCAGCTCCTGCGCCCTTGTCGATCAGCGCATTGAGCGCGGTGACGCAACTCGCGTCATCCGTGGGCAGAATGCCCGTCAGCACCTGGCACTCGGTCTCGTTGGGGCAGACCAGGTCGACCGCAGGCCACGCTCCTGCCGGCAGGTCGCATGCCGGCGCCGGATTAAAGATCGTATAGAACCCCAGCCTGTGGGCGCAAGAGAGCGCCGCTGCCGTTGCCGTCAGATCACATTCGCCCTGGGCGACAAAGACGCCGCCAGCCGCCGGAGCGAGCTCGCAGGCGTCGCCATCGAACTCATCGGCCACCAGACAACGCAGGGAGCGGGCCACATCCTCACCCGTAAGCGCATGATTGGCGCCCGGCGACAGCACGATGCGGTTGTCGCCCTCGCAGCGAATGATAGTCGCGGTACCGGTCTCCACGTCATCGCGACGCGCCACAAACTCAACGCCCACGCCGGCATCCTGAAGCCCCGCCACGAGCACATCGCCAAACGCATCGCGCCCGACCGCGCCAATCATGCACGTGCGCGCACCCATGCGCGCGGCGGCCACGGCCTGGTTAGCGCCCTTGCCACCGGCATTGG
>DXZV01000040.1:0-1355 GCA_019419485.1 Collinsella sp. | reverse complement strand
TGATAAAACCGCTACCGCCGACGGTCTCGCCCGCGCGCGGCATGCGCTCACACGCCACCGAAAGGTCCATGTTCATGCTGCCGAACACCGCAACGATGCCGCGATCTGCCATGGAAACCTCCTCGTCCGCGAGCTCTGCACCCGCTGTTGGCCGTCAACCGTGCACTCTCGCACCCCCTATAACTTTAGTCCACTTTGATGTGGACGCGCGCTTGAGCTTGCGCCAGCAGCAAGCATTCACAGGAGCAGGCAGTTACAATGAATACGTGCTGATTATTCTCGTCATTGGATGATGTTTTATGGAACAATTCTCGCAATCGGGCTCGCGCGGTCGACGCCGCACGGGCAACGAGCCGGCACCGCACGAACGCGTGAAGGGCGAACGCCGTGCCAACGAACCGCGACGCACCGCGAGCCCCCATCGCGCTTCTGCCAACAACGCGGGCCGCGCCAACACTCCCGCCGCGGAGCAGACGCCTGCTCGCCCTAAGTCCCGCTACATCCCCGCCCTTGACGGCCTGCGCACGCTTGCCGTCGTCGCGGTGGTGCTCTATCACCTCAACCTCACGTGGGCGCAGGGCGGTCTGCTCGGCGTCACGATCTTCTTTGTGCTTTCGGGCTATCTGATCACGCGCCTGCTGCTCAACGAAGTCGCCAAGACCGGCCGCATCGACCTCAAGAGCTTCTGGATTCGCCGCATCCGTCGCCTGGTCCCCGCCGTGGTAACGGTAGTGTTTGTAACCTGCGCGCTGTGCACTATCTTTAACCACGTGATGCTCACCAAGATGCGCCCCGACATCCTGCCGTCGCTGCTGTTCTTCAACAACTGGTGGCAGATTGCCCAAAACGTCTCGTACTTCAATGCTCTGGGCGACCCCTCGCCGCTCACGCACTTTTGGTCGCTTGCCATCGAGGAACAGTTCTACCTGATTTGGCCGCCACTGCTGTTTGCCATGGTATCCATGCATGTGAGCAAGCCCAACACGCGCCGCGTGGTTCTGGGCTTGGCTGCTGTCTCCGCCATCGCCATGATGGTGCTCTATAACCCTGCCGCCGACCCCAGCCGCGTGTACTACGGCACCGACACCCGCGTGTTCTCGCTGCTGCTGGGTGCCTGGATGGCCTTTATCCCCGATCGCGACCTGGCGCCGGTGCGTCTCGCTCGTCGTTTGGGGCTCAATCGCCTAGCTGGCGCCGCCAAGCACGGCAAGAACGCCGAGGGCAAGCCTGGCGAGAAGGCCGACGAAGCAGCCGAGACCGCCCCGGCACAGCCGAGCGCCCTCGTGCGTTTTTGGTCCTCGCCCGCATCCATCGATGTGTTGGGCGTCGTGGGTCTGGTTGGCCTTGCCGCCATG
>DXZV01000004.1:16376-34118 GCA_019419485.1 Collinsella sp. | reverse complement strand
GGGCGGAGGCGGGGCATGCCCCGCCTCTTACACCACATCTCTGCGCGCTACCCGTATAGAAGCCGCAAAGAGGTCATTTGAGGCGGTTTTGGCTGCTACTAAAAATGTAACAGTACTCATATTTGACCTTTTTTGGCCACAGAGTCCGGAAGGGGCTGTCAATCGGGCCCCAAGAGAGCTAATTCGAGTGCCGTGGACGAAAAAACGGGGGCGCAGGTTGTCCTGCGCCCCCGTTCTCGGGCGTTATTCGCTCCTTGCGGCCGAATTTATGCTGCTTCGTCGAACTGCGAGTTATACAGATCGGCGTAGAAGCCGCCCTGGGCGAGCAGCTCGTCGTGCGTGCCCTTCTCGACGATGTCGCCGTCGCGAATCACCAAGATCACGTCGGCGTTGCGGATCGTGGACAGGCGATGCGCGATGACAAAGCTCGTGCGGCCCTGCATCAGCGCATCCATGGCGCGCTGGATGAGCTCCTCGGTACGGGTATCGACGTTGGAAGTCGCCTCGTCCAAAATCAGCGCCGGACGGTCGGCCAAAATGGCGCGGGCGATGGTCACGAGTTGGCGCTGGCCCTGTGAGAGGTTGGTGCCCTCCTCATTGATCATAAAGTCGTAGCCGCCGGCGAGCGTATGGATAAAGTGGTCGCAGCGTGCGGCGCGTGCAGCGGCCTCGACCTCGGCGTCAGTCGCATCGGGACGTCCGTAGCGGATGTTCTCGCGGATGGTGCCGTTAAACAGCCAGGTATCCTGCAGCACCATGCCGAACTCGCCGCGCAGCGCCGCGCGATCCCAGTCGCGCACGTCGACACCCTCGACGCGCAGCGAGCCGCCGTCCACGTCGTAGAAGCGCTGCAGCAGCTTGATGAGCGTGGTCTTGCCAGCGCCGGTGGGGCCGACGATGGCGATGGTCTGGCCGGGCTGCGCCTCGCAGCTAAAATCGTGGATGATGGTCTTGTCGGGCGTGTAGCCAAACTTGACATGGTCGAACTCCACGTGGCCGGGGCGCTTCTCGGGAATCTGCGCGTCGGCCTTCTGCTCCTCCTCGGGCGCGGCCAAGAACTCAAAGACACGCTCGGTGGCGGCGGCCATCGACTGCATCGTGTTGCTCACGTTGCCCAGCTGCTGCACGGGCTGCGTAAAGTTGCGAACGTACTGGATAAAGCTCTGAATATCGCCAGGCGTGGCATTGCCGGTCAGCGCGAGCTGCGCGCCCACCACGACGACGCCCACGTAGCCCATGTTGCCCACCAAGCTCATAAGCGGCATCATCAGGCCCGACAGGAACTGCGAGCGCCAGCCACTAATAAAGAGGCGGTCGTTTTGGCGGTCGAACTCCTCGATCGAGGCCTCGGCGCGGTCGAACACCTGAATGACGTTTTGGCCGGCAAAGTCCTCCTCGATAATGCCGTTGACGGTGCCCAGGACCTGCTGTTGCTCGCGGAAGTACGGCTGCGAGAAGTGAATCATCACGGTCAGGATAATCGCGGCTGCCGGCAGCGTGAGCACGGTGACGCCGGTGAGCGGCAGGCTGATCGACAGCATCATGACGAGCACGCCGATAATCTGCGTCACTGACGTTATGAGCTGCGTCACGCTCTGGTTGAGTGACTGACCCAGCGTATCGACGTCGTTGGTGATGCGGCTGAGCACGTCGCCCTTGCTGTGGCCGTTGAAGTAGCTCATCGGCACGACGGCAATCTTGGCGGCAATCTCCTTGCGCATGCGGTAGCAAATCTTTTGCGTGACGCCGGTCATAAGCCAGCCTTGGATGAGGCTGCAGACAGAGCTTGCCAGATACAGGCAGAGCAAAAAGCCGAGCGTCTTGGCGATCCAGTTAAAGTCGACATCGCCGGTACCGTTGACCTTGGCAACCAAGCCCTCGAACAGCTTAGTCGTAACCTGACCGAGCACCTTGGGTCCCACAATATTAAAGATGACCGAGCACACGGCAAAGGCGACGGCGGTAAACACGGCAATCTTGTGCTGGCCGATATAGCCGAGCAGCTGCCTCATGGTGCCCTTAAAGTCCTTGGCCTTTTCGCCGCGGCCCATGCCACCCATGCGGCCCATGGGACCGCGCTGGCGGGTTGGCTTGGGAATCTGAGTCTTGGTTTCGTCTGCCATTAGCGCTCGCCTCCTTCCATAACGGCTGCAATCTCTTCTTGGGTAAGCCCCAGCTCCTCGGCGGAAAGCTGCGACTGTGCGATCTCCAGGTACGCTGGGCAGCTGCGCAGCAGCTCCTCGTGCGTGCCGGTGCCCACTACGTGGCCGTCGTCGAGCACGATGATCTGGTCGGCGTGCATGATGGTCGCGATGCGCTGGGCCACGACCACGAGTGCGGCGTCGGTAACGTTTTTGGCCAGCTCCTCGCGCAGGCGCGCGTCGGTCTTGTAGTCGAGGGCGCTAAACGAGTCATCGAACACCACGACCTCGGGCTTTTTGGCCAATGCGCGGGCGATGGCCAAGCGCTGGCGCTGACCGCCCGAGACATTGGAGCCTCCCTGGCTGATGGGGGAGTCGTAGCCGCCCTCGCGCTCGGCGATAAAGTCCTCGGCTTGTGCGATGCGCGCTGCCTGGTGCATGTCATCATCGCTCACCATGTCGCCGGCAAACTTGAGGTTGCTCTCGACAGTGCCCGAGAACAGGCGCCCCTGCTGCGGGATGTAACCGATGCGGCGACGCAGCTCGGAGAGAGTCATGTCACGCACGTCGACGCCGTCAAGCGAAATGCTGCCGCCTGTGACGTCGTACAGGCGCGGAATCAGCTGCACGAGCGTGGACTTGCCCGAGCCCGTGGAGCCGATGATGCCGAGCATCTGACCGGCATGTGTGGTGAAGTTCACGCCGCTGATGACATCGGCGCGGGCATCGGGGTACTGGAAGCTCACGTCGCGGAAGGTGAGCTCACCGCGCGGCGCGCTGGCTGCGGGCAGTTTGGGCGAGGCAGGGTCGTTGATGCTCGTGGGGCAGGTGATGACCTCTTCCACGCGCTCGGCTGCGACCTCGGCACGGGGCAGGATGACCGAAACCATGGTGAGGATCATAAACGCCATGACGATCTGCATGGTGTAGGAGATAAACGCCATCATGTTGCCGACCTGCATCACGCCGTCGGACACGCCCTGCGCGCCAAACCACACGATGAGCACGGTGATGCAGTTCATGACGAGCATCATGAGTGGCATCATAAAGCTCATAGCGCGGTTGGTGTAGAGCTGCGTGGTCATCAGGTCGAGCGAAGCCTTGTCAAAACGCTCGAGCTCATGCTCCTCGCGGTTGAATGAGCGGATGGGCATAAGGCCGTCGAGCAGCTCGCGGGCGGTAAGGTTCACGCGGTCCACAAAGCTCTGCATCTTTTTGAACTTGGGCATGGTGAGGCCCATAAGCACGCCGACGACGGCCGAGACGGCGATGATGGCCACGGCGATGGTCCACTCCAGGCCGGTGTGGTTGGCCAGGACGCGCATGACGGCGACGATGCCCATGACGGGGGCCATCAGGCACATGCGGATAAACAGGGTTGCGGCCATCTGGATCTGCTGAATGTCGTTGGTGCAGCGGGTAATGAGCGAGGCCTGGCTAAACTTGCCCACTTCGGCCGGCGAGAAGTGCATAACCTTGTTGAAGGTCTCGCGACGCAGGTCGCGGGCGATGGAGCAGGCGGTGCGCGAAGCCACGGCACCGGTCAGGATGGTGGCGACGAGCGACACCAGGCACAGCCCAAACATAGTGGTCGCCATGCGGCTCAGGTAGGCGTTCTGCACATCGGCGGGGTCGATGCCCTGTGCCTTGTACTCGTCCTGTACATAGCTCACGGCGCGTTGGGTCACGATGGAGCCCGACATGGAACCCATTTTGTCCGCCATATCGTTGGCGCCCTCGACGAGCTTGCCCTGATCGATAAGACCGCCTTCAACGCCTAGGCGCAGGCTCTTCATGGTGATCTTGCCGCCGTCGGCGTCGATCTGCTTTTGCATGCTCTGCGCCGCTGCGGCCTTCTGCTGCATCTCGGCGAGCTGCTCGGGCGTCATTGCCGCCATCTGCTCGGGGGTGGGCATGGCCTGAGCGCCGCTGTTGTCTTTCTCACCGGACGTGCCCATCATGTCGCCCATGGAGTCGGCATCGATGCCCTGGTTGAACGAAAGGACGACGGTCTCAGGCAGGCTCATGATGTCGGCAATCTTGCCGCCGTCGGCGCGCTCCTCCTCGGTGCCCTTGTACGTTCGAATGCCGTTTTTGTCAGCCTTGCTAAACACGGCCTCCACAGCCTTGGCGTCCTTGGCGCTCATAAAGAGTTCGAGGTCGTCGAGCGATTCGGCGCGGATGGTGTCGGGTACGGGCGAGGCGATACCGCCTTGCTGCACGCCCACGTCGACGATATCGCTCATATAGGTAGGCAGTGCCAGGTCGGCGTTGCAGCTGATTACGATGAGTACGATAGCTGTGAACAGTGCCAGGATATGCTTTTTAAAGAGCTTGAGAATCCTCACTCGGCATCTCTCCTTTCTTGATTGCGGTCGATAATTTCGTTGGCACGTCTAAGAAGGCGCACCATCTCTTGGGTATCTGTTTCGCCGAGCTGCTCGAGGAAGGCCGCGGTGCGGTCCTCGAATTCCCGGCGTTTGATTTCGAGATCCTGGAATCCCTTGTCGGTCACTATGACGTGTACGCGACGACGGTCGGTCTTTGAGTGCTCACGCTCAACCCAACCCTTGGCTTCGAGAGCGCGTAGGATATTGGCGATGCGGGCGTTCGAGACCCAGGCGCGATCGGCGAGTTCGCTCGGCGTGAGCGAACCGCCAGCGAGCATAAGGGCGCGCATGACAGCCATCTCGCCGCTGAGAGCTTTGTCCACAAAGCGCGAAACGCGCTGGTGAATGCCGCCAAACTCGGTAAGGAGCTGACTCCCAAGCTCATGGAAATCGGTATCTTCCACCGAAAACCCCTAACACTAGAAACTATTTTCGGTGAAAGATGATACCCCCATACGCGGGCCTCATACAGTGGGCAATATAAAGAGCGCATAAAGACTTAAAATCATTCAATTGCTGAAGCGTTTTAAAGAACTATCATGCACGCGGTTAGGCGAGGGGTTGTCACCACCATGACGACTGGGACTCATATAATCGCCACGTGCGATGCTCCAACTTCCCGCAAGGAGACACCTTACATAAAGGGGGATGGAGTCATGGCATTTGACTTCACGGGCAAGACCGCGATCGTTACCGGTGGCACTCAGGGCATTGGCCTCGAGATTGCCAAGGGAATCGTTGCGGGCGGCGGACACGTCGCGCTCATCGCAAGGAACGCTGCTAAGGGCGAGGCCGCTGTGGCCGAGCTTGGCGAGGGCAACAAGTTCTATCAGCTCGATGTCGCCGATGCACCCAAGGCGCGCGAGACCGTCGAGCAGATTTTCACCGATCTGCCGCAGACCAACATCCTGATTAACTGCGCTGGCGTCATCAGCACCAAGAAGTTCGACGAGATCGATGACACCGAGTGGCGCCGTACCATCGACATCAACCTCAACGGCACCTTTACCATGATGAACGCCGTGTACCCGCACTTTAAGGCGGCCCATGCCGGCACTATCGTCAACGTGAGCTCTGTTGCTGGCAAGATCGGCGGCGGCCTGCTCGGCACCGCGGCTTACGCGAGCTCCAAGGCCGGTGTTAACGGTCTAACCAAGGCAGTCGCCAAGGAAGGCGGCAAGTTTGGCGTTCGCTGCAACGCTGTATGCCCGTCGCTCACGCTTACCGATATGACCTCGATCCTCTCTGACGAGAACTCTCAGCGCATCATCAACGGTATTCCTCTGGGCCGCGCCGCCCAGGCCAGCGAGCCTGCGCAGATGGTGCTGTTCTTCGCTTCCGACCTCGCCAGCTTCGTGAACGGCGAGATCGGTGACTGCGACGGTGGCATCGTTCTGGACGGGTAATACTCCGCGACGATTATTCGGCGACGGCTCCTGCGACTCGGGACCGTCGCCTTCTTTCTGATATAGGCGCATGCGGCTACGATTCGCATGCATCCAAAGGAGATATATATGAGTGAATCGACTGCGGTGGAGGCGCCGGCGGCAAAGGAGCCGTTCTTTAAGATGTCCTCCATCCCGGGCGCCAATATCTTGGTGCCGCTTCTGTTGGGCTGTCTGCTCAACACGCTATTCCCCGACCTGTTCAAAACGCTCGGCAGCTTTACGCTTGGCATGACCCAGCAGGGCGCTGGCCCGCTCGTGGGCGCTTTTTTGCTCATCGTCGGTACGACGATTTCGTTTAAGAGCGCTCCTGCCGCCGCTGCCCGCGGCGCCATCATCATCGCCGTCAAGCAGATCGTGGTCGTTGCCATGTCGCTGCTCATCCTTTATGTGTTCAACGACAACTTGTTTGGCATCTCTGCCATGGTGATGCTGGCGGCTTGCACCGGCGCCAACAACGCTATGTACGCTGGGCTGATGGGTACCATGGGCAACGAGGCTGAGCGTGGCGCTGTCGCCATCACCACGCTGGTTGTCGGCCCTCCGGTCACGATGATCGTGCTCGGCGCTGCCGGCCAGGCCCCGATCGGCTGGTCGCTCGTGGGCGCCATTCTGCCGATCGTCGTCGGCATTATTCTGGGTAACCTGTTCCCCAGCTTTAAGAAGATGATGGCACCGGCACTTTCCGCCATCATCGTGCTCGTCTTCTTTGCCATGGGCTCGACCATGACTTTTGGCCAGCTTATCAACGGCGGTCTTCCCGGCATCCTGCTCGGCGTGATCTGCTCGGTGATCTTTGCAATTCCCGTCATCGCGGTCGATAAGCTCACGGGTGGTACGGGTGTCGCAGGTGCGGCCATTTCGAGCTGCGCCGGAGCCAATGTGGCCACGCCTGCTGCCATGGCAAGCGTCAACGGGGCCATGTACGGCGGTGCGGTGCTCGCGACGGCTACGGCACAGGTTGCTGCCTGCGCAATCGTTACGGCTATTTTGACCCCGCTGGTCACCAGCTGGTGCTACAAGCATTTTGAGGGCCAGGGCAACGGCGATAGCAAGGCAACGACCGACAAGGCCGCCGCAGCCGCCTAATGCCAAGCGGTAATCAAAGCTAAAAACTAGCTACACCACAGGGCGGCCACGGGGGATCCCGTGGCCGCCCTGCAGTTTCTGTAGGGTCTCTGGGACACTTTACCCTGCTAAAGCTGGCATAACAGCTAGAGCGAAGGTCGTACAAAGGCAAGGAAAAATACCAAACAAATCGGTGAACGGTAGTTGTTTGCGCTCGCATTTCCTGCGGGTTTGTAAAAAACGCCATTATGATATAAAAAAAGAAACATATAATAGCCCAGATGGAGAGGGCCGCTATGTTATCCTTCTCAGACGGGTGAAATCTTGGGTTTTGGGTTGTAGTTCCAAGGTGGACAGACGTTTTCCCTGCACCAACGTGTGGTGAAGAACGGAAGAAGCCGGTAGTGCAAGCCGAACATTCAAGAATTCAATAAGCAGCGGTGTGAGAGAGCGCCGCATTACACGTAACTAGGAGCGTGGTTACACAATGCAGGAGGCATGGGAAGGCTTCAAGGAAGGCATTTGGACGGGAGAGGTTGACGTCCGAGACTTCATCCAGAAGAACTACACCCCCTACGAGGGCGACGAGTCGTTCCTCGCCGGCCCGACTGAGCGTACCAAGGAGCTGTGGGGCGAGGTTCTCGACCTGCTGCTTAAGGAGCGCGAGCAGGGCGGTGTCCTCGATATGGACACCAAGACCGTCACGGGTATCGTGAGCCACCCCGCTGGCTACATCGATAACGCCCACCGCGAGAAGGAGACCATCGTCGGCCTCCAGACCGACAAGCCGCTCAAGCGCGCGCTGCACGTCAACGGCGGTATCCGCATCGCTTGCCAGGCTGCCAGCCAGCACGGCTATAAGGTCGATGAGAACGTTGTCGAGCGCTACACCTTCGAGCGCAAGACCCACAACGCTGGCGTCTTCGATGTCTACACCCCCGAGATGCGCGCTTGCCGCTCGGCTCACATCATCACCGGTCTGCCCGATGGCTATGGCCGCGGCCGCATCATCGGCGACTACCGTCGTGTTGCCCTGTACGGCGTCGACTACCTGATCAAGGACAAGGAGGCCCAGAAGGCTTCTACCCCGACGGTCATGACCGCCGACAACATCCGCGATCGCGAGGAGCTGCAGGAGCAGATCCGCGCCCTCGGCGAGCTCAAGATGATGGCCGAGACCTATGGTTTCGACATTTCTAACCCTGCTACCAACACGCAGGAGGCCATCCAGTGGATGTACTTCGCCTACCTCGCTGCCGTTAAGGAGCAGAACGGCGCCGCTATGTCCATCGGCCGTACCTCTACGTTCATCGACATCTACGCTGAGCGCGACCTTGCCAACGGTACCTTCACCGAGGAGCAGATCCAGGAGTTCGTGGATCACTTCATCATGAAGCTCCGCATGGTCAAGTTTGCCCGTACCCCCGAGTACCAGGCCCTGTTTACCGGCGACCCGCAGTGGGTCACCGAGTCCATCGGCGGCATGGGTGTCGACGGCCGTACGCTCGTTACCAAGATGAGCTATCGCTACCTGCACACGCTCGAGAACATGGGCACCAGCCCCGAGCCCAACATGACCGTTCTGTGGTCGACCCGTCTGCCCGAGAACTTCAAGAAGTTCTGCGCCAAGACTTCTGTCGCCAGCTCCTCGATCCAGTACGAGAACGACGACCTCATGCGCGTCTATCATGGCGACGACTACGGTATTGCCTGCTGCGTGTCCTCCATGCGCATCGGCAAGGAGATGCAGTTCTTCGGCGCCCGTGCCAACCTGGCCAAGTGCCTGCTGTACGCACTCAACGGCGGCGTCGACGAGGTCTCCAAGAAGCAGGTCGGCCCCAAGTATCGCGCCGTCGAGGGCGATACCCTCGATTACGACGACGTTGTGGCCAAGTACAACGACATGATGAAGTGGCTCGCCGGCGTGTACGTCAACTCGCTGAACATCATTCACTACATGCACGACAAGTATTGCTACGAGCGCATCCAGATGGCTCTGCATGACAAGCACGTGCACCGCTGGTTCGCTACGGGCATCGCTGGCCTTTCCGTCGTGGCTGACTCCCTGTCCGCCATCAAGTACGCCAAGGTCCACCCTGTCCGTGATGAGAACGGCATCATCGTCGACTTCGAGACCGAGGGCGAGTTCCCCAAGTACGGTAACGACGACGACCGCGTCGACCAGATCGCTCACGACGTTGTGCACCAGTTCATGGAGTACATCCGCATGAACGACACCTACCGCAACTCCGTGCCCACGACCTCGGTTCTGACCATTACTTCCAACGTCGTGTACGGCAAGAAGACCGGCTCCACCCCCGACGGCCGCAAGGCTGGCCAGCCGTTCGCCCCGGGTGCTAACCCCATGCACAAGCGCGATAGCCACGGCGCCATCGCTTCGCTGTCTTCGGTTTCCAAGCTCCCGTTCCGCGATGCTCAGGACGGCATTTCCAACACCTTCTCCATCATCCCGAGTGCGCTCGGCAAGGAGGACCAGGTGTTCTTTGGCGATATCGACCTTGATCAGCTGGGCGAGTAACTATTGTTAGTGCTATACTAACAATAACGATTACTGATTAGCGCGCCGGTTTCGGCCGGCGCCTATCAATCGAAGGAGACACATTATGAAGGTTTCTGAAGTTTCCGAGACTCAGGCCGATAACCTGGTCCACATGCTCGACGCTTACGCCGAGAAGGGTGGCCACCACCTGAACATCAACGTCTTCAACCGTGAGACGCTGCTCGACGCTCAGGCTCACCCCGAGAAGTACCCGCAGCTGACCATCCGCGTTTCCGGCTATGCCGTGAACTTCCACACGCTCACCAAGGAGCAGCAGGACGAGGTCATTGCGCGTACCTTCCACAACAAGTTCTAAAGGGGTTTAACTCCCGCAGGATCGCGAGGGCGTAATGGGCTTCTCCCCAGAACGTCCTCGGACATGAAAGTGCCCCGCCGTGCGCTTCGCGCGGCGGGGCACTTTCGTCCTGCGGAATGTTCTGGGGAGAAGCCCATTACGCCCTCGCGGGTCTCCTGTGTAGTCACCCTTTAGGCGGAACTCTCCTGATGGGTTGAGCGTTCTGGATTCTTGCTTGCTACCGTTTATCGCGTATAGCTACCGTTTGCGGAGTAAGTAACACTCCTTAATAAACCGTGTAAAATCTCAGTTAAGCACGGAGTTTTCCAGGGAGACGCTGTCCTTTGTTATGTGCAAAGGGCGGCGTCTCTTTGGCGCTCGGGGCCGTTCTGCAGTAGGACGGCGGACGTGCGTCACATATTGAAAAACCAACGTCGAGATGGGTCGTGATAAGAATGGGCAAGTACGTAATCGTGGTTGAGTCTGGTTCGGATGTGACGCCGGAGCTCTGCGAGCGCTACGGCATCGTGCGTGTGCCTATGCATGTCACGATTGGTGACGAGACCGTCGAGGACGGCTCGATCGACCCGCTCGAGATTTACTCGCGCTGTAACGAGTTTGGCGTTATGCCCAAGACCAGTGGCTGTTCGCCAGCGGATTTTGCGCATGTGTACGACCGCATTCATGCCGAGCAGCCCGATGCGACCATTTTACATCTTGCGTATTCCGAGGCCACGACCTGCTCGCATCAGTCCTCGAAGATTGCGGCCCAGGGGCGCGACTACGTGTTCTCCATGGACACGCGCTTTGTCTCGGTAGGCCAGTCGCTCGTTGTCGTCGAGACTGCCAAATACATCGAGGCCCACCCCGATGCCACCGTCGACGAGATCTTTGCATTTACGAATTCCGTCATGGACCGCGTGCTGTTGGGCTTTGTTCCTACCGACCTTGCCTTCCTTAAGGCGGGCGGTCGTCTGTCCAACGTGGCATTCCTTGGCGCCCACCTGCTCAAGATTAAGCCCTGCATCGAGGTGACGGGCGGTAAATTCGTGGCGACCAAGAAGTTCCGCGGTTCTATGCTCAAGTGCGCCCGTGCCTTTCTTGACCACATGGTAGCGAAGGGCGAGATCGACTACTCGCATATTGGCCTGGCGTATTCGGTGGGTCTTTCCGAGGAGTTGCGCGACGACATGGAAGTCTATGCGCGCGACCTGGGCTTTAAGGACATTACCTGGACTCAGGTTGGTGGCGTCATCTCGAGCCACTGCGGCCCGACCGCCTTCGGCGCGGTGCTCACGCTCAAGGCGTAAAGGCCTGGCGTCTATTGATATCTATCGCCACAGCGGCGGGCGGGGTGCGGCAACCCTCCCGCCGCTCTTGCGTGGGGCCAAATAGGACAACCCAATTGGCCGCTAAACCGTTTCACCATCATGCGTATGGGCTAGAATGGCTCTGGCATTTTAATTGGCAATAACCAAAGAGAGGCAAGGTTGCGGGAATGGCTGAGATGACGCTTGAGGGTGTGGATGCTCGTCCCGAGGACTCTGCGTTTACCCTGGGCCGCGTACATTCGATTGAAACGATGGGAACGGTCGACGGACCCGGCATCCGCTTTGTGGTGTTTGTTCAGGGCTGCCCCATGCGTTGTGCGTATTGCCACAACCCCGATACCTGGTCGGTTAACGGCGGCACCATGGTGACCGTCGAGCACCTTATGGACGAGTTCCAGAGTAACCATGAGTTTTACCGCAGCGGCGGAATTACGGTTTCGGGCGGCGAGCCGCTTCTGCAGCCCGAGTTTTTGGCCGACCTGTTCTGTGCAATGCACAACAACCCCGATGGTCGCGTGCACACCTGCCTTGATAGCTGCGGATATGCGTTTGATCCCAAGCATCCGGAGAAGTTCGATGCTGTGCTCAACGAGACCGATATGGTGCTGCTCGACATTAAACACGCCGATCCGGCTGAGCATAAAAAGCTAACCGGTTGCGATCCTGCGCGCATCCTGGCGTTTGGCGATGAGCTTGCGCGTCGCAAGATCAAGGTTGTTATTCGCCACGTGGTAGTGCCGGGTATCACCGATACGGTGGAGGAATGCGAGAAGCTCGGTCGCCTGATCGCTCCATGGCACAACGTGGTCGGCCTGGAGATGCTGCCGTATCACACGATGGGCGTCGTCAAGTATGAGCAGCTGGGGATTCCCTATAAGCTCGAGGGCGTTCCACAGATGGATACCGCGCGCATGCCCGAGCTGCGCAACGCCGTCATGACGGGCATGAAAAAGCGCCGTGCGGAACTCAAAAACGCCATCGGCTAGCAGCACTCATTGGGGACAGATTTAAATGAGTGCCCCCGGGCACCTAGTTGATTGCTAAAGAGCCCCGTCAAGTTGCGGTGGAATAGTTCTTGTTTATCGGCTAATACCGCCCAAACAGGAACTATTTCACCGCAACTGCGTTTTGGGCAGAGATGCGCAACAGAATTGTGCCATTTGGATAAATACGCCTGTGGTTTCTTTAAAGACGCCTTAAACGCCGCTGAATATCTTAGGAAAGAAACGCCTGCTCGGTATTATGCTGCTCGTATATAAACGGTAGCAGTCAGGAGACCACGTGCGAAAGGGCGCATCGCGGGACGAGTATGTGCCGCAGCATGGCAGCAGATATGGGACGAGGGGCACGCCTTCGCGTGGCCTTGCAGACGCTCGCATCCGCGTGACGAAGATTGCCACCATTGGGATGCTAACGTTGGCGGTTATTATCCTCGGAATTACCGCCAAAACCTACGCGTCGGAGCGGATGGCACATTCAGATGCGTCAACGGTACAGACGCAAAACAAAAAGGTCTCTGAATCTAAAGTCACTGCAAGTCAAACCCTGTCGACAGCGAGCTTCAAGACGAGGCTTTCGAAGGCGGACCTTACCGATATTCCCTCAGGCGATACCGTGCAGACCTTCTCACTGGTTGATGACCAGATCCCCGCCCTGGAGGATGAGAGCCTCGCGGCGCTTCAAGATGCCCTTGATCAGGCCCAGGAATTGGGCGATGCGGGCGCGGTGTTTTACGATCTGTCGAGCGGCAAGGGCGTGACGTATAACGCGGACGCCGAGGTGTACGGTGCGAGCAGTTATAAGGCGCTCTATGTACTCTACATCTGCGAGTCACTGGTCGAGACGGGCCAGGTCTCACTCGATGATTCTCTTGGCACCTATGGTGGCTACAACATGGGCTGGCAGACGGTGCGCGACCTGATCGAGGCCGCGGTCGTTAATTCGGACAACGATTCGTTTATTGCGTTACGCGCGGCGTTTGACCGTGTCGGTTACGAGGATTGGATTGTCGGTCTTGGCATCGATTACGATACCGCACTCGATCCGATGAGCGATTTTCCCACCTATTGCCCGCGCACCTCGGCCAAGTTGTGGCGCGAGATGAGCGAGTATTTGAGCCGTGATACCGAGACGTCGCAATGGCTGTCGGGTCTTCTGGCCTCTACGACCCAATCGTTTATTCGTGACGGCATAGCGGACGACCAAGCCTTGGTGCGCAACAAGGCCGGCTGGATCAGCGAGGCAGGTTGCAATGCGACGTGCGATGCTGGCCTCATTGATGTTGACGGCGACACCTACATTATGAGCATCATGACATCGATGCCATGGAGTGACCGTTCGAGCGAAGTCGTGGCCGCCATCGCCAAGGCGCTCTATGATACCCGCGCTGCACTGGCTTAGCGTGTTCGTTTGGCGTGGTCAAACAAAATGCTGGTACCATACCGTGGTTGAGAATTTCGTATAGGTTTGGGGAATGGTATGGCTACCATCGCGATTATCGGTGCGCTCGAAAAAGAGATCATGCAGATTAAGGAAGAGCTGAGCAACGTTTGCGAGGCACGGGAGGCAGGCTTGACCGTTGTGAGCGGTGGGCTCGACGGCCTGACAGTTGTCGCCACAACGGCGGGCATGGGCACGGTGAACGCCGCCGCTGCGACACAGCATCTCATTAGCAAGTATGCTCCGCAGGCTGTTGTGTTTTCGGGCATTGCGGGCGGTTTGAACCCCAAGCTCCATATCGACGACGTGGTCATTGGTAAACGCCTGCGCTATTTGGATACCGATACCGCGCTTATTGCCGAGTCCGCACCGGGGCTCGAGGAGTTTGGCTCGACGCCTGCGCTGGTCGATATTGCCGCCGATGTGCTTGCTGAGCGTGGGTTTGTTGACGCTTCGACAAATGCAGTCGCTTCGAACGAGGGCGCAAAGCAGTTCCTGGTCGGCACGATTGCCACGGGTAACCGCTTTGTGACGGGCGCCGCCATGCGCAACGACGCTATCGAGGCGACGCATGCCGATTGTGTCGGCATGGAGGGCGCGGCAATTGCCCATGTCGCAACCAAAAATGGTGTCGATTGCCTGGTGTTACGCGCTATCAGCGATAATTGTGACGAGGCGTACGATGCAATTTGCGAGCGCGAGTTCGATCTGTTCGAGTACGCGCGTGTCGCAAGTGACATTACGCTCGATATCGTCCGCCGCATTGCCGCTGCGCAATAGCGCGCTCTTTTGTAAGAACCTACGACCAAGGAGTGTCCATGGCCGATTCCATTAACTACCAGCTTGCCAAGTTCGTCGCCAGCTACGGCAAGGTTTCGCAGATTCCCGAGTCCACCTGCCCCGAGGTGAGCTTTGTCGGCCGCTCCAACGTGGGCAAGTCGTCGATTATGAACAAGCTCTTTGGCCGCAAGAACCTGGTCAAGGTTTCGAGTACGCCGGGCAAAACGAGCAACATCAACTTCTTTGAGGCCGATGAGGTGCATTTTGTCGACCTGCCGGGTTACGGTTTCGCCCGTCGCTCCAAAGCTGAGCGCGATCGCTGGGCCGAGCTTATCGGCGACTTCTTTGACTCCGAGCGCAGCTTTAACCTAGTTGTATCGCTGGTTGACATTCGTCACGACCCCAGCAAGCTCGATCATGACATGATCGACTACCTGCAAGGCAATGAGTTTAACTTTATCGTCTGCCTCACCAAAGCCGACAAGCTCAGCCGCACCCAGCAGGCCCGCCAGGCAGCAGCCATCAAAAAGCAGCTCAACGTCCCGGCCGAGAACGTAATCATCACAAGCTCCCAGACCGGTACCGGCATCGACGAACTCAAAAAGCGCATCGCCGAGGCCTGCCTCTAGTAAAGGCTCTTGGCAGGCAATAGTTTGCATCTATCTATATCACCCCAGTGATAGTTGTTGGTACACTATCACTGGGGTGATATTTGTATTTGGAGGTCACAATGGAGCTTTGGCACGGGTCGGAGGTTGTTGTCGAGCATCCGTCGTTGGATAAATGCAGACAATTCAATGACTATGGTCGTGGGTTTTATTGCACGCCACATGAGGAAATGGCGATGGAATGGGCATGCCGGACCGAGGCCGATGGCATTGCGAATCGATACGAACTCAATGCGGATGGCCTTTCAGTTTTGGATTTGGAGTCCGGCGATTATTCAATTCTCAACTGGCTTGCGATTTTGGCCGACAACAGGGAATTCAATGTCTCGACGCCGTTGGCGCGCGAAGGGCTTCGTTATTTACTCGATAACTATCTGATTGACATTTCTTCATATGACATCATCCGGGGCTATCGTGCTGACGACTCATATTTTTCGTTCGCAAGACAGTTTGTCAGCGGCATGATTTCGCTCAGGCAGCTGCAGCGCATTATGCGTTTAGGAGATTTGGGTATCCAATATGCGCTCATGAGCGAGAGTGCGTTTTCGGCAATTACATTTTGCGATTGGAAGCAGGCAACCGGCTCCGAATACTATCCCAAGCGTTTTAAGCGAGAGCAGAACGCGCGATGCAAGTACTTGGACACAGTAAATGGATTCGACGCTGAGGGCGTCTACATTAGGGATTTAATGGCAGGGAGGGTTGATTTAGATGATCCAAGTGTTAACGGATTGTGGGCCGAGTAGAACATATCCCGTCTATTATCTTGAGGACGCAATGAACAACCTCGGCGACTGCTTCGACTATGCCGTGAACGATTATGGAGCAGAAGGATCAGAAGTCGCTGAACTCTTTTGCCTGAGCGGCGTAGCCCGCGAGTTTGAGCGTGGCAACGCATGGGTAGTATCGGGAAAATCGGGCGTGGAGTTGTTTGCGCTCATTGCTGAAAGGTCTGGCTATCAATCGGGGTCGATGCCTGATCGTGCCTATCGATTTGAGAAGACGCCGGAATACTGGGCAGGCTGGATATTGGCATACCTGCAGTGGCGTCTAGGAGAGTCGTTCGAAGACCTGTTGCATGTTGTTCCCTTTGATGAGCTCTGCGGCATGTATTACCCCTGGCATGAAGCCTCGGAAGAGCGCGTGGCGCGTCTTGTTTGCGACATGGCGAAGAAAACGTCTCGCCAAACCAAACTGGCGCTAGCAAGAAAGAGGCTCAAGAAAACCCAACAAGACCTGGCATACGAATCGGGTGTGTCACTCCGCTCAATCCAAATGTACGAGCAGCGCCAGAGAAACATCAATGAAGCTTCGGTAACAAGCGTAAGAGCCATAGCAAAAGCCCTCCACTGCAACATCGAAGATCTCCTAGAGCCAGTCTTCGAATACAAAGAAACCAGCGCCGCCTAAACCAATATATTGCCAAGGTTTGTATCTAGTAAGCGCTCCTTACCAGCAAGAGTCCCTACCAATAGATAGCGGCTTAAAGGGCCGAAATCGTATGAATGGCATTGCGACTTCCAAATGGGTGACTGCTGCTTGAAAAGCTATAGAAATAGGGGCCGATTTAACGGCCCCAAGCATCGCATAAATGGCATATACGTTTTATCAACTATTTCTTGTTTTTAACCCATTTGCAGATACGCCAAATAAGCACTCCGACGAGAATCCAAACGAGAGCGATCATAATGTCTGAGCGTGCAGGAATTGGGATCATTGAACTTCCTCAATTGATGTGAGTCTAGTTTGCATAGGTGTGGAGCGTGCTGCCTTCCATGGTCGCTTGCAACACGGCGATACCGGACGTCATCCCCATCGATTCATAGTTGAGTCGATATGTCGCCTGTTTCGAGTTCCATATAAAGGACTCGTTAGTTACCGTACAGCCGATAGTCGTATAGTTTTGTCCCCAAGCGCTGGTAATGAGCGAGTTCGCTATCTTGATCTTGAATTCGCGATAAATAAAAGGACTGTTGTAATAGATAGTCCAAGTTCCAGATGCGTTGTTGTAGTAACTGTCCCATATCAGGCTGGGTTCATTGGTTTTTTTAATTCCTATTACTGCAACGGTCCCATCCTTAAGCTTGATTTGATGAGACTGCTCGGGACCTTTCGTTAAATCAAAATCTTGGGTTGCGCCAGAAATTGCGACAGCATCGCTTTCTGCAGCATAAGCAGTCGAAGGGCTAAACGAGAAACATATCGGTAATATCAAAAGTATCGAGAGGAAAAACGAAGCTTTGAGTGTGCGTAACACTTTGACCACCTCCATACTGCGATGCCTAGTTAAATAGTAGCATAGATAAACAGTTTATTATGTAACCTAAAAAGCTTCTATCTGCCCGGCGCCCCTTCAAAGCGTGGGTCCCTGTAGACATCCTCAGCAAGGTAAACGCAGGGATGGTCGGGGTGTTCCCCTCAAAATTATTCCGCAGCGCGAAGGCCTCTCGTCTGTGGCTCCGTTGGAGCACAAGATTAAATCAGCGAATGCGATTATCCTGTCGAGGCTGCGCAGGTCCCCTTGGGGCTTCCCCTGAAAACAATCCGCAGATCGAATTGCCCCGTCGCGCGAAGCGCACGACGGGGCAATTCATGATCGAGGACGTTTTCAGGGGAAGCCCCAAG
>DXZV01000004.1:15428-16366 GCA_019419485.1 Collinsella sp. | reverse complement strand
CTACAGGTACTCGATTTGAGCGCCTTCCGTGTCGCACGTCAGAATATGCGTATCGCACTTGGGGAACTGCTCGCGCAGCTTGACCTGCAGGAACTTTGCAACGATGGTGTCGTCGGTTACAGCCATGAGGGTCGAGCCCGAACCGCTGATCCAGATGGTCTTGGCGCCGCCGTTAAGGCAGGTGTCGCGCACAGCGTTGTAGTCGGGAATCAGGCGGCGACGATAGGGCTCCTGGATGCGGTCGTCATTAGCGGCGGCAATCAGGTCCAGGTCACCAGTCTCCAAACCGCGCGTCATGCCGGCGATGCGGCCCATCTGCCACACGGCGGTGGAGAGCGGAATCTCCTGCGGCACGACCTTGCGCGCCTCACTCGTGTGTACTTCGTAGGGCGGAATCACGGTAATAAAACGCAAGCGATCGCTCACCTCGTAGCGAAGGCACTGGGGGAGCGAATCGGTCGGCGTAAAGGAGCAGACGGCGCCGCCCAGGATAGCGGGGGCGACGTTATCGGGATGGCCCTCGACCTCGGTGGCAATGCGGACGAGCTCGGCGCGGTCGACGGTGTGGCCCGTCAACGCGGCGGCGGCCATAATACCGGCGACGACGCAGGTGGAGCTGGAGCCCAGGCCACGGGCGACGGGAACGTCAGTCTGAATGTCGATGGCGACGGGGAAGGCCGGCTCGCCCCATGCGGCTAGTGCATCCACAAAGCTCACGTAGACTAGGTTGTTCGCGTTTTGGAACTCCTCGGGGCAACCCGTGATGGTGAGCTTGTCGGCTCGCTCGAAGGTGAAGTGCGAGTAGAGGCTGACGGCCATGCCGAGGGTATCGTAGCCGATGCCCAAGTTGGCGCTCGTTGCTGGGACGGTGATTTTGATCATGTGGGTCCTCCTGGGCGGGTCCGGCCGTTTAGTTCGCTGCTCGGGCAGTCCTGGCT
>DXZV01000004.1:14603-15418 GCA_019419485.1 Collinsella sp. | reverse complement strand
GTCCTGGCTCGCTCGGAAAGCACATTAAGTGCTTTCCGGCTCGTGCGGAACTCGCGACGAACTAAACGGCCAGACCCGCTCGCATGTTCGTCATCATCCCGAAAGCTAAATAAAAAGAAGATGCGCCGGCTTTCGCCGGCGCCTAGTAAGGGTTTAGTTGGAAGCCATCTTTTTTGCAGCCTGCTCTACGTAGTTGGCCATGTCGGCTACGTCACAGACGTCTTCGAAGCGGATGGGTTTGGACTCGAGCTCGGCGAGCTGGGTCGGGGCGACCGTGTTGGTGGCCTGCTCGAGCACGCGCATGGCCTCAAAGTCGTCCTCGGGAACGTCGAGCCCCAAGGCGTCGCAGCAGGCGCGCGGGAACTTGTAGGGGCTGGCGGTCGAAAGCAGCACACGGGCCTTGGCGCCCTCGGCGGGGGCGACCTGTTCAAAGACGTGATAGCCGCAGGCGGTGTGCGGGTCGATTACGTAGCCGTTCGCACCCCAGCAGCTCTTGATGGCAGCGCGGACCTCGTCCTCGCTGGCCCAGCCGCAGCCAAACACGCTCTGGATCTTGGCCAGCAGCTCGGCGGGCACCTCGTAGCGACCCGTCTGCGCCAGCTGCTCCATAAGGCCGGCAACGAGCTCGCAGTCGCCATCGGACAGGAAGTACAGCATGCGCTCCAGGTTGGAGCTGATGAGGATGTCCATCGACGGCGAGATGGTCGTGAAGAACGGACGGTTGCGGTCGTAGACGCCGGTGGTCAGGAAGTCGGCAAGCACGTTGTTCTTGTCGCTCGCCACGACGAGCTTGGCGACGGGCAGACCCATGCGCT
>DXZV01000004.1:8857-14593 GCA_019419485.1 Collinsella sp. | reverse complement strand
TTGCCGGTCGGCACGCAGAACTCCACGGCATCGCCGGCCTCGATGGCGCCGGCGCGCAGCAGCTGCGCATAGGCGGCAAAGTAGTAGACGACCTGCGGCACCAGGCGCCCGACGTTGATGGAGTTGGCGCTCGAAAGCACGGTACCGGCGGCCTCCAGGCGCTCGGCCAGCACCTTATCGGCAAAGATGCGCTTGACGGCGCTCTGGGCGTCGTCGAAGTTGCCGCGGATGCCGCAGACGGCGACGTTGCCGCCCTCCTGCGTGGACATCTGCAGGTTCTGGACGCGGCTGACCTTGCCCTCGGGATAAAAGACGGTGATGCCCGTGCCCGGGGCGTCGGCAAAGCCGGCGAGTGCGGCCTTGCCGGTGTCGCCCGACGTGGCGGTGACGATCATGATGCGCTCGGCGCCGCCGTCCTTGGCAGAGGTGCGGGCCATCAGACGGGGGAGCATCTGCAGGGCGACGTCCTTAAAGGCGCTCGTGGGGCCGCCAAAGAGCTCCATCACATAGGTTTGCGGGGCGTCGGCGCCCGGTGCGGCGTCGAGTTTGACGAGCGGCGTAACCTCTTCGCTCGCGAACGTGCCGCGGTATGCCTCGTCGACACACGCCGAAATTTCTTCGGCTGTGTAATCATTCAGTAACATTCCCAACACATCTTGAGCGATTTCAAAGTACGATTTATCTGCAAGCGAGCTGATATCGACCTGCTGGGCGCCCAGCTCGTCCGAGACAAACAAACCCCCGTCGGGAGCGATGCCGGTACGGATTGCCACCTTACTTGAGCACGATAAAGTGCGTCCTCGTGTACTATGATAAGTTCCCATATAACACTGCTCCTCGGATGCCTTGGTCCCAATCGGTGAAACCATGGTATCAGAGCGCGCAAAATAGGTTCGCAGAGGCTTTTTAGAAAGGTAACCTCCAGCCCATGATTAAGATTGCCAAGTTTGGCGGCTCGTCGGTCGCCGACGCCGAACACTTTAAGAAGATCAAGGCCATCGTCGATGCCGATCCGGCCCGCCGTTTTGTGGTGGTTTCTGCCTGCGGTCGCCGTTTTAAGGGCGACACCAAGGTGACCGATCTGCTCTACTTGGTCAACGCGCACGTCAAGTACCACGTGTCGTGCGAGGAGCTGCTCGAGGACATCGGCCAGCGCTATTTTGATATCGCTGACGAGCTGGGGCTCACCTATCCCATCCGCGAAGAGTTTGCGGCCTTTGCCGAGCGTGCTCGCTCCGGTGGCTACTCTACTGAGGAGCTCGTAAGCCGCGGCGAGTACTTTACCGCTCGCCTGATGGCCGAGTACCTGGGCCTGCCGTTCCTGGATGCCGCGACGGTCGTGGCGTTCCATCATGACGGTACGCTCAGCATGAACCGCACCGCCGAGCTGGTGCAGGAGTACGGCCAGCAGGGCGGCTTTGTTATGCCCGGTTTCTACGGCGCGACGCGTGAGGGGCAGATCAAGCTGCTCGACCGTGGCGGCGGCGATATTTCCGGCTCGATTCTGGCCAAGTGCCTTGGTGCCGACCTGTACGAGAACTGGACCGACGTTTCGGGCTTCTATTCTGCCGATCCTCGCATTGTGCCCGAGGCTCAGCCCATTGCGCGCGTTACCTACGAGGAGCTGCGCGAGCTTTCGTACATGGGCGCGAGCGTCCTGCACGAGGAGGCCGTGTTCCCTGTGCGCGAGGCGGGTATTCCGCTGGTCATCAAGAACACCAATGCGCCGCAGGACCCCGGCACCATCATTAGCGAGACGGCTGACGAGGGCGAGGCGGAGCCCATCATTACCGGCGTGACCGGCAAGCGCGGCTTTGTCGCCATCAACGTTGCCCGCGACCGCACCAAGCCCCGTGTCGGCTTTATGCGCCGTGCACTTTCGGTGTTCGAACGCTATGACGTTTCCGTCGAGCATATGCCCACCGGCGTCGACCGCTTTGGCGCTGTGGTGCAGGAGCAGGATGTGCACGATTCGCTGTACTCGCTCGTGGGTGACATCCAGCAGGAGGTCGAGCCGCTCGAGATCGAGGTTGTCGAGGGCTTGGCGCTCATCGCGACCGTCGGTCGTAACCTGCGCGGCCGCGCAGGTATCTCGGGCCACCTGTTTGGCATGCTCGGCCAGGCCGGCGTGAGCGTGCGCATGATTTCGCAGAGCTGTGACGAGATCAACATCATTATCGGTGTCGAGGAGAAGGACTTCGACCTGGCGATTCGGACCATTTACCGCGCCTTCTCCGACGAGAACGGCATTGTGAAGGTCTCCGACCTGGAGGCTCCCGTGCCGGTCGATTCCGCCCCGGCCGCGCTCCACAAGTAGCTGCTATCCCAGTAGATTTTTGGGACTTGCCTCAAAAACTACGGCGGGGCGTTTCGTTTCGGTTTCGTTTCGACGGGGCGGGTTTCGTGCCCGCCCTGTTCTTGTATACACTGGCAACAATAATCGGCCTGCTCGGCGTGCGGGCAAAAGCCACAGCCTTTAAAGGGGGAAGCATGAAACAGTACACGGTTGCTATTTTGGGCGCGACGGGAGCCGTGGGCACCCAGATGCTCGAGTGCCTCAACGAGCAGGAGTTTCCGGTCGGCAAGCTCAAGCTGCTAGCGAGCGCGCGCTCTGCGGGCAAGACCGTCGAGTTCCGCGGCGAGCAGGTTGTGATTGAGGAGGCTTGCCCCGAGGCCTTTGAGGGCTGCGACATCGTGCTCGGCGCCGCCGGCGACGATATTGCGAAGGAGCTGCTGCCCGAGGCCGTCAAGCGCGGCGCCGTCGTGGTCGACAACAGCCACGCCTTCCGCATGGATCCCGAGGTGCCGCTGGTTGTGCCTGAAATCAATGCCGACGACATCAAGTGGCATCACGGCCTTATCGCCAATCCCAACTGCGCGACCATCATCGGCCTGGTTCCCACGTGGCCGCTGCATCAGCTCGCCGGCGTGAAGCGCATGATCGTCTCGACGTACCAGGCGGCTTCGGGTGCCGGCGCTCCCGGCATGGCCGAGCTCGAGGCTCAGCTGGCCGCCCTGGGCCGTGGCGAGGAAATTCCCGAGCCGCGTGCATTTGCCGCCCAGCTCGCGAGCAATCTGATTCCGCAGATTGGCGGTGTCAAGGAAGAGGACTTTACCTCCGAGGAGATGAAGTTGCAAAACGAGGGCCGCAAGATCATGCACCTGCCCGAGCTGCGCGTGAACTGCACCTGCGTGCGCGTGCCCGTGCTGCGCTCGCACTCCGAGAGCATTACGCTCGAGTTTGAGCGCGACATCACGGTGGAAGAGGCCCGTGCTGCGCTGGCTGCCGCTCCGGGCGTCAAGCTGGTTGACGACATGAGTGCCGAGGATGCGCACGATCGCTTCCCCATGCCGATGGACACCTCCGACCAGGACCTGATTTGGGTCGGTCGCGTGCGCCGTGATATCTCGAACCCCGAGGCCGCACGTGGCATCACCTTCTGGTGCTGCGGCGACCAAATCCGTAAGGGCGCGGCAACCAACGCTGTCCAGATCGCTAAGCTGCTCTGCGAGTAGGTTGACCTGTCCGGCGGGGGCCGGGCTTGGTTTTCAGAACGTCCTCGACCATGTGTGGCGCCTTGTCCTGCTCCTTCGGAGCCGCGGACAAGGCGCCACACTGGTCTGCGGGATGTTCTGAAAACCAAGCCCGGCCCCCGCCTGCGGTGACTCGGCTGCGAGCGGCCTGCGATGGGGCCGTTGCTGGTTGGGGCCGCTGGGCTGATGTGGGGGCACGTGGTTGTTGCGGGCCCTAGTCCCGGCGGCGGCCTCGGCGCTTCGCGCCTGCTGCCTGGGGTGACTTTGGGCTTGGTGCGAATTGAGGTCTAATACTTTTCCTGTGAAGTGAACGACCTTATTTGGACCCCCGAAGCATTGGCATTTTTTGATTGCTATGTCCTGCGGTTTTGCAGCGCGAATCCTGCGGTTTTGCGGTCTAAAGGTGTGGATGCTCCGGGACTTCGTTTTTACTCGTTCACTTCTCGGGAAAAGTATTAGAGCTCAGCTGGCGGGGGTACCGCCCTGGCGTCGAAGCCCCGCGTCTTCTTCGCTTGATTGGGAAAAACAGCCTCGCTGAAGTAATTGCGAGCCCGCCCGGACGTATCTGCGGGGGTTGTCTGCACAGTTCGCGGTATTATGTTGCGGAGTTTTGAAAGGAGCCGCTGGTGGTCACGACGACGTTTGCTTCGCCTTTGGGCGAAATCCTGCTTGCCGCTGATGGCCGCGGTCTGACGGGGCTTTGGTTTGAGGGACAGGAACACTTTGGCTCCACGCTTCTCCGGGAAGACTCCGAACATGTTGAAGGCGCCGATGCGGTTTCCGGTATTGGTGGCATGTCGTCGGTGAGTCCGGCCAATGGCGCGGCTTCTTCGGTGCTAGAGCGTTCTTGGGCTTGGCTCAACGCCTATTTTGCGGGGCAGGAGCCTCGGTTTACGCCGCCGTTGCATTTGATTGGCACGGCATTTCAGCGTGAGGTTTGGTTTGAGCTGCTCTCTATCCCGCGTGGCGAGGTCGCTACGTATGGCGAGATCGCTCAACGCGTTGCGGCTCGACATCGTGTGCCGGGAAATGAAGCGCCCGTTGTATCTCCTCGCGCGGTGGGGGCTGCGGTCGCTCGCAACCCTATTTCGATTATCGTGCCGTGCCATCGCGTGGTCGCGGCCGACGGATCGCTCAACGGATACGCCGGTGGACTGGATCGCAAGGAGTGGCTGCTGCGCCTCGAGGGTGCCTATCTATAAGCTGCAGGCGGCCGCAACGCCCATGCGGCAAGCGCGCTCGCTGTACGGGCGTTGTTTGCAGGGCGAGATGTGAAGCCGCCCGTTCCTTAAGTCCGACTAAGCTATAACCTTGCTTTTTTAAATATGCTCATCGACCTGCTAAGGCAGCACTAAGGCGAGTGCGGGTGCGCTATTATCGGCGCTCACGGAGCGCTTGGTGTTCTTGGCACGCATGGACGAGGGCTCGGCGGGCTTTACCATGGCGTCGATCGATCTTTCGGAGGCGGTGAACAAGGCGGCGGCGCCGTTTAAGTCGGTGGCGGTCTCAGGCGGTAAACGCCTGTCGACGTCGATTGCGACCGGCGTGCGGACCCATGCCGATGCCGCGGCGGTGGCGCAGGTGGTTGAGTTGCTACTGGACAACGCCACGCGCTATGCGAGCGAGGGCAGCGTGATTGAGCTGAGCCTGTGCGCCGTTTCGCACGGCAAAGGCAAGGGCGCCGCCGAGCTTGTCGTATCGAACGCCGTGGACGAGCTGCCCGAGGGCGACCTGGACCGATTGTTCGATCGCTTCTATCGTGCGGATGCGTCGCGCAGCTCCAAGACGGGTGGCTCGGGCGTGGGCCTGTCCGTGGTGCGTGCCATCGCCGAGGCCCATGGAGGCGCCGCCACCGTATCCGGTCACGGCAACCAGATCACCTTCACCGTTTGCCTTTAAAACCTGCCAAAAAGGAACAGGTTTATTTTGGCAGGTTTTATCTGGGGAAACGTCCGCAGGAGAGGGCATGGGCGGTGTGAACATATGCATCTCTACCTGCTAAAATATAGGCATCGTTATTCGGCTCCTGAGTGGAAAGGAGACGGTCATGCAGTACGAGATCGGCGGAGGGGCTTTCCCGGTTGTTACGTGCAACCTTAGCGATGGCGAATCCATGATCACCGAAAGCGGCGCCATGGCTTGGATGACCCCCAACATGGAAATGTCTACCTCGGGCGGTGGCATCGGCAAGATGTTCTCCAA
>DXZV01000004.1:0-8847 GCA_019419485.1 Collinsella sp. | reverse complement strand
CATTGTTCCAAAACATTTGGACCGCGCGTGGCGATGGCATGATCGCGTTTGGCTCCTGCTTCCCCGGCCGCATCGTGCCAATCGAGATCGGTCCGGGCAAGAGCTGGATTTTGCAGAAGCGTTCGTTCCTTGCCGCGGAAAGTGGCGTCGAGTTGAGCATTCACTTTAACAAGAAGGCAAAGGCCGGCGTCTTTGGCGGCGAGGGCTTTATCATGCAGAAGCTCACGGGCTCGGGTGTTGCTTTTGCCGAGATCGACGGCGACCTGGTTGAGTACGAGCTCGCTGCTGGCCAGCAGATGATTGTGGATACCGGCAACGTGGCCGGCTTTGAGGAGACCGTGAGCATCGACGCTCAAATGGTCAAGGGCGTCAAAAACATCATGTTTGGTGGCGAGGGCGTGTTCAACACCGTGCTCACCGGTCCCGGTCGCATCTGGTTGCAGACGATGCCCATTTCCAATCTTGCGGCAGTAGTGGCCTCGATGACCAACAACAATAACTAGTCCGCATAGGATAGCGCGCGGCGGGCTTACCCTGTCGCGCGCTTTTTTGCTGGCAAACGCCTCGCTTATAGAGTGTGGCTGCGCTGCTACAGCGAGCGTCGTCATCTCGTCACCCTGATAGCTTGCGGCAAGCGTGGCAATGAGGAGTGAGAATTTGAGTGCTCAGTCCCAAGGCATAATGGCGGCCATGCCAACAAGCAAAAACGAGTTGCCGGTGTCACGGAAAGGCAGGCGTCGGTCGATTCCACGTGAGACGGCTGTGCCGATCTGCACGGCCGCCCCTGCGCGTCCCGCGCTGCCCCCAAAGAGGTACGTTTCCCCATATAAAACCTGCCAAAATAAACCTGTCCCTTTTTGGTCGGTGGGAAATGGGTAATACTAAAGAGTTATCCGACCAGATGGGAATTAATCGATGGCCTATATCGAATTCAAAGACGTCATCAAAGCATACGGCGAGGGCGACGCCCGCATTCATGCGCTCGACGGCGCGAGCTTTACGGTCGAGCGCGGCGAGCTCGCCATCATTCTGGGTGCTTCGGGTGCCGGCAAGACCACGGCGCTCAACATTCTGGGCGGCATGGATACGGCGACCTCCGGCACCGTGACGGTGGACGGGCGCGACGTGAGCTCTGCCAACGAGGCGCAGCTCGTGGAATACCGCCGCGCCGACGTCGGCTTTGTCTTCCAGTTCTACAATTTGGTTCCCAACTTGACGGCGCTCGAAAACGTCGAGCTCGCGGCGCAAATCTGCCCCGATTCGCTCGATGCCGAGCAAACGCTTTGCCAGGTTGGCCTGGGCGAGCGCCTTGCCAACTTCCCCGCGCAGCTTTCGGGCGGCGAGCAGCAGCGCGTGTGCATCGCCCGCGCGCTGGCCAAGAATCCCAAGCTGCTTCTGTGCGACGAGCCCACGGGTGCGCTCGACTACAAAACCGGCAAGCAGATCTTGCAGTTGCTGCAGGATACCTGCCGCAAGCAAGGCATCACGGTCATTATCATCACCCACAACTCCGCGCTGGCGCCCATGGCCGATCGCTTGATTCGCTTTAAGAACGGTCGCGTGGAGAGCGAGACGGTCCAGCAAAATCCCGTGCCTATCGAGACGATCGAGTGGTAGCGCCCATGGACCAAGATTGCCAAAACAGCCAAAACCACGATACGGAGCACGCGGGCCGCGACCGGGAGTTCGCGACCTACCGTACCGCTCAAAGCTCAAACGATATGGTGCCGACGGTTTTTCGCCGTGGCATCTACCGCACGATTCGGGGCAGTCTTAAGCGCTTCCTATCTATCGTGGTCATCACTGCGCTTGGCGTGAGCGTGATGTGCGGCCTTAAGGCGGGCTGCGAGGATTTGTGCGATTCGGTCGACGCCTATTTTGACCAGCAGAATGTCTATGACATTAACGTGCAGTCGACCTATGGCCTTACGCGTGACGATCTTGCGGCTATCCAAGAGGTCGACGGCGTCGAGACGGCCGAGGGCATCTACACCGAGACCGCCTACACCGCCGTGGGCACAACGCGCGAGCGCGTGGTCGTGCAAAGTCTCTCCAAGGAGAACATCGATCAGCCAGTGCTCGTGAACGGCGATTTGCCCGAGAGCGCCGATGAGGTCGCGGTGACTTCGAAGTTCCTGAAGGCTTCGGGCAAAAAGCTCGGCGATACGGTGAGTTTTGCCGCCAATGACGCGAGCTCGTCCAACCAAAGTGCCAAGGATCAGTTTGCCGCGGGCGATTACACCATTACGGCCGAGGTCCTCGATCCTACCGACGTGAGCTCCGACTCGACAGTCAACGCCTTTCGCGCTGCTTCGGCTGCGGACTATAAGTTCTATGTGAGCGAGGATGCCGCGACATCTTCTTCCTACTCCGCAGTCCACGTGATCGTCGAGGGAGCCAAGAGTCTTAACTCCTATTCAGATGCCTACACGACAAAGATCAACGAGGTCAAAGGCAATATCGAGAAGATCCGCGAGGAGCGTGAGAAGGCGCGCGTCCAGGAGTTGACGGTTGACACGCCGACAAGCTTGGATACGGCCGAGCGTCAGGCCGCCATGCTCTTTGGGATCGAGCAGGATAACATCAACCGTATGGCCGAGGGCAGCGAGGAGCGCGTCCAGGCTCAGGCCGAGTTGGACCAGCGCCGCGCCGCCGCCGACCAGCATTTTGCCGATGCCCGCGCCGAGCTTTCCGATCTGGGCGAATGCACCTGGTACATCCAGGACCGCGATAACATCGCAAGCTACTCGAGCGTGGAGAGCGATAGCTCGTCAATTGAGGCCATTGCCACGGTGTTCCCGTTCATCTTCTTTATCGTCGCCGTGCTTATCAGCCTCACCACCGCCACCCGCATGGTCGAGGAGGAGCGCACGCTTATTGGTCTGTACAAGGCGCTCGGCTATTCACGCGGGCGTATCCTGTCCAAATACGTGGACTACGCGCTGTGGGCGTGTCTAATTGGCGGCGTGCTCGGCAACATCATCGGATTTGTGGGCCTGCCGCTGTTCCTGTTTACGGTGTTCGATGATATGTACTCACTGCCCCAGATGCTGCTTTCGTACGATATCGTGTCCTCGATTGTCTCGGTGGCGCTGTTTGCCGTGGGCGTGGTGGGCGCTACGATTATCGCCTGCCGCCACGAGATGGCCGAGACGCCGGCTTCGCTCATGCGTCCCAAGGCGCCGCGCGCCGGCTCACGCATTCTGCTCGAGCGCATCGGCTTTATTTGGCGCCGCATGGGCTTCTTGAACAAGGTGGCAGCACGTAACCTGTTCCGCTACAAAAAGCGCGCCTTTATGACCATCTTCGGTATCGCCGGCTGCACGGCGCTCGTGATTTGCGGTATGGGAATTCGCGACACGTCGGTGGCGCTTTCGCCCAAACAGTACGGGCATATCACGCGCTATGACTTGCTGGCGGTCGCCAATCCCGACGATTTTTCGCAGACGTGCGCGGCATTGGATGAGCGCAGCACGGCCAATGATTCCAACGTGACGGTGACCTCGACCCTGCCGATTATGACCGACAACGTCACCTTTACGTTTGGCGGCAAGAGCGAGACCGTGCAGCTCATCGTGATTCCCGACGACCGCACGGGTGACTTGGGCGATTACGTGCGCCTGGAGGATGAGTCCAAAGAACCGCTCGCCCTGCGTGACGGAGACGTGTATTTGAGCAAGAGCTCTCAGCTGGTGCTGGGGATCAAGCCGGGTGACACGGCTCACGTCCAGGATTCGTCGCTCAATGTTGCCAAGGTCAAAGTCAGCGACATCTCGCTCAACTATCTGGGCAACACGCTTTATATGACGCAGGGCACCTATGAGCGTGCGTTCGGTCGAAGTGCACGCCTTAACGGCGTCTTTGTGCTGCTTAAGGGTTCGTCGGCCGACCAGATTGCGTTTAGCAAGAATCTTAAGAGTGACGGTTGGCTTACGATTTCGAGTACGGCCGAGCATTGGGAGAATTATGAGGCCAACTTCACCATCATCAACTCGGTCGTGGTGCTTGTGACCTTTATGGCGGCGTGCCTGTCGTTTGTGGTGGTGTTTACGCTGTCTAATACGAATATTTCGGAGCGCGAACGCGAGCTGGCGACCATCAAGGTGCTGGGCTTCCGCCGTGGCGAGGTGCACCACTACGTCAACAAGGAGACGTTGATCCTTACGGCGATCGGCGCTGCGCTGGGCGTGCCGCTGGGCGGCTTGCTGGCCGAGAGTTTTACGTACATTTTGCAGATGCCGTCGCTGTATTTTGATGTTGAGGTCGAGCCGCTGAGCTACGTGCTATCCGTGCTTCTGGCCTTTGGCTTTACGTTTATCGTCAACCTCGCCACCAACCGTACCCTCAACAAGATCGACATGGTCGGCGCCCTCAAGAGCGCCGAGTAACCTGCCAAAAAGGGACAGGTTTATTTTGGCAGGTTTTATCTGGGCAAACGCCGGACAACCATTATGTGGCCCGGCGTTTGCCCCGTCAAACGGGCTTTTCCATTTGCCTTTCATTCTATTTGGTTTTCGCTCGCAGGCGTGGATGAGAGGCTCTCTTTAGCCTTCGAGATTGGGCTTGTATGGGTCGTATGCCACAAAATGGGCCTATCTACTACGTTTGCTACCACACCCTCGACCGTGACAAAGATTATGAAATTAAAACCGCAGGTAGAGGGCTTGCCAGTTTTCGGAAAAGGCGGGTATGGTCGGCCCTCTCGAGTTAAACGTAGTAAATAGGCCCTTTTCTTGGCGCGCGGTCAGCTCAATGCTAATCTCCGTGCCGGAACTGACCCAGTTGTTTGTAAGTTGCGGTGATATACGGACTGTTTGGCGCTTTGGAGCTTCAAAACAGTCCCTATCTCACCGCAACTTAGGAGAAGGGCGGGGGCGGTTGGGTGCTGGTGGGTCGGAGCGTGTTAGGCCTGTTTGCGGTGCTTCCATTGTTTGCGGCACCAGCGCATGAGCGCCTTTATGACGGGAATCGTGATGAGGATGATCCATGCAGGATGGGGCTGTCCCAAACAGAGCCACATGTAGAGGAACCAAGCGATGGCGGCTGCCGGGTAGATGGCCTCGATCAGCTTAGACAGGTGGCGCCGATCGATGAAGTCACCAATCGCGTAGTAGACGGGAACCAGAAAGACGAGGAAAAGCCCCATGCCCCATGTGCCGTAGACAATGCCGAGCACCAGATAGGCGAGAGTGACAAGTGCGGGGAAGGGGAATTTGTTCCATGCACGTCCGACCTTGGTGTGGAAATGCTTGCCATGATGGTCGAGCTTGTCGTGTGCTTCCTTCCAGCTGGAAAACGTCTCGCCGTCGATGGTGACGGTGCCGTCGTCATTGGTGCGTACGCTATGTCCATCGTCCTCAAGCGTATCGATATGCACGCCGTCCGGCCCCACATGCACCTCTTCGCCCTTGCGCTCGTTGGTCACATGGATGCCGCTCCAACCAACATGGACTTCCTCGCCTTTATTGGGATCAATGACGTGGATACCGCGCGCGAGGGAAATATCGACAAGTGGTTTGTCGCCGCAATCGGCGTGCTCGGCAGAATCCTCAGCCTCGTCAGCCACATCCGCCGTCTCGGTGTCGGCGCTACCGTCCTCCAGGTCGTCGGCATCGTTGGCCGCCTCCCCATATAACAGCTCGTCCAACGACACGTCATACAGCGCGGCGAGCGCAATGAGGTTATCGGTATCGGGTGAGGACTCGCTGCGCTCCCATTTACTAACAGCCTGGCGGCTTACGCCCAGCTGGGCAGCAAGCGCCTCCTGAGAAAGGCCGGCAGCTTTACGGCGATCGACGAGGCGCTGCGCCATCGCAAGATCCATGGTGGTTCCTTTCGTTTGATGGTCGAATCGAATGAGCCGAGTATGCCGAGAACAACCGGTAGCGACCACCATTTCTAGTTAGAATCTGCCCCAACCCTACCGCAACTACCGGTAGCAATCCCTAACGACCAGCCATTTCAGGACAAATGTCAGTGCAAGTAGCAGCCAAGAGCCCCCACTCAGTAAGTTGCGGTGGAATAGTTTTTGGATTCAGCCATTTGCGGACTAAGCAGGAACTATTTCACCGCAACTGAATTTCAGACCAGGCACCCGCAGCAAGAAGACGAATAGCCTCGGCGAGTATGTAAACGCAGGGCCCTCCGACCCCGCCCGACGATTTCGATTGGCGACCTTTGACGGAGTCAAGGGAGGAGCCAAATCGAAATACGTCGGGCGGGGTCGGAGGGCCCGATGGGGTGGATTCCAGCCGAGGCTATTCGTCGCCGAAGCTGATGCCCAACGCCTTGGCCTCGCGCACCAGGTCGCTCTGGGGGTCGACAAACTTGAGCTTGCCGGCGACCTCCTCGAGCGGCATGTGGCACATCTTGCCGTCACGCAGGGCAATCATGTAGCCAAACTCGCCGCGCAGGCAGCCGAGCGCTGCCTCGACGCCGCACTGGGTCGCAAAGATGCGGTCCTGGGCGTCGGGCTGGCCGCCGCGCTGTGTGTGGCCGGGGATGGCGACGCGGGTCTCGCGACCGGTCTTGGCCTCGATCTCCTTGGCGATGTCGTAGACAATCGACGGGCTCGTTCGCTCGGCAAGCTTCTTCTTGTACTCCTTCTTGGACAGCGCCGCGTCCTCCTTGGAGATAGCGCCCTCGGCGACGGCCACGATGGTAAAACGGCTGCCGGTCTCCATGCGATGCTCGATGGTCTTGATGACGTTGTCCATGTCGTAGGGGATCTCGGGAATCAGGATGACGTCCGCGCCGCCCGCGACGCCGGCATACAGCGGAATCCAACCGACCTTGTGGCCCATGATCTCGATGACAAACACGCGGCCGTGACTCGAGGCAGTGGTGTGGATGTCGTCGATGCACTTGGTGGCGACGTCGATGGCGCTCGTAAAGCCAAACGTCAACTCGGTGCCCCAGGTGTCGTTGTCGATGGTCTTGGGCAGGGCGATAACGTTGAGGCCCTCTTCGCGCAGGCGGTTAGCGGTCTTGGTGGAACCGTTGCCGCCCAGCATAAATAGGCAGTCGAGCTGCAGCTTGTGATAGGTGTGGACCATCGCGGGCACCTTCTCGACGCCGTCGGCCTCGGGAATGTCCAGACGTTTGAACGGCGTGCGGCTCGTGCCCAGGATTGTGCCGCCGCGGGTGAGGATGCCGCTAAAATCGGCGGGCGTCATGACGCGGAACCTGCTGTAGATAAGGCCCTGGTAGCCGTCCTCAAAACCATAGATCTCGATAGGCTCTTCGCTATTGGTCATGAGCGTTTTGACAATGCCGCGCATGGTGGCGTTGAGCGCCTGGCAGTCGCCGCCACTAGTAAGAAGACCGATCCTGAGCATGATGAATCCTTCCGGGCAAGTTATAACATGCGCATAAGTTTACCCCCGCACACTGTTGATGCGGAGGTAAAACGTGTTAGCTCAAGCGTATAGAAATGTAAGCAGCGTCAGGCGAGCGTAAGGTCGACGGGCCTAGCTCCTTGCAGCGCGAAGGCGTCGACGTCGCCCCAGTGGCGGCGCAGCGTGATGGCGGCAGCGGGCTCGGTGTTGTCAAAGACGACCGACCACTGCGTGTTGCTGGTGATGTCTTCCGGATTGGGCTCTTGCGCTGCAGCGCGTAGGGCCTTCCAAGCGACTGCCTCATCTTGGGCGCCGGTATGGGCGTCGAGGACATCGGCGATTGCGACGGCGCGCTCTTTACCATGGCCCAGCTCGCCATTCTTTTGGTTGAGCAACACTTCGTTGCCATAGCAGGCGTAGAAGTTCGTAACCTGGCGTACAGGAGTCGCTTTGAAAGCACGGTCCGGATCGCGCGGATCCCACTCTACTACGCGCGCGTCACCGGCGGCGTCGTTGATAAAGAAGTGGTAATCGCGTCCGGCCATGGCGTGCATGTCGTAGACGGAAAGCAGGTCGACGGCCTCTTGCGTGGTAGCCGCGCGGTCGAGTACCAGACGGATGGCGAGCGAGGTATTGATGACGGGGCGCTTTGTGTCCTGGTCACAGGGCTTGGAATCCAGGGTGAGCACGGCAATGGACACGCCGCATTCGTTGACACCGTCGAGCTGGGCAAACGGGCCCATGAGTGCGGCGGCGCGCCCGGCGACGGAGTCAAGCGGAGTGTTATCGCCCAGGTTGTTAAGGGCGGCAAACCCGATGGAGGCATAGCCGTCGCGCGGGTGATTGCGCACCAGCAGCGCCGAGGTGTCGTCCTTAAAGTCGTAATTGCGACCGGTGCGCACGCGGCCTTCGGCATCTACGGCGACAAAAGCGCTGCAGGCAAACTGGGGCGCCTGGACATGTGCCGGCACACCGGGCAGCACCTGCGCCACTACGGCATCAATGTAGGCCTGGTCGTCGCGTACGCCGGCGGCGATGATGCGATCAAGATCGTAGTCGTAGGCGATGTCGATTGCGTACAGGTCATAGCCATCCGCGTAGCCGGTCAAGCGTTTGAGCGACGCGGCGGACTTGATTTGCTTGTGATAAACGATACCGGTGGCAGCGGCAAGGCCGACGGCGACACCCGCGACACCGCAGGCGATGGCAATGTTACGTGGCTTCATGACGGCTCCTCTCGTCCTGTTAGCGCAATTGTCGCAAAAGGAGCGCGGGCATGATGGCTCAACTTGGTGAGCGGCGCGGAATTAAGCACGGAATGAAGAGTGCGGCGCTGGCGTGGCGGGGTATGCTGGAGGGGACCATCAACCCAGCGAAAGGGGAGAGCATGACGGATCAGGAAACGATCGAGCGCGTGCACGTGACGGCCGACGATATCGAGGCCTCCAACGACCTTATCGACTTTATCGAGGCATGCCCCAGCATGTTCCATACCTGTCTCTTATACACA
>DXZV01000039.1:10328-12366 GCA_019419485.1 Collinsella sp. | reverse complement strand
AAGGGCGGAGGCGGGGCATGCCCCGCCTCTTACACCACATCTCTGCGCGCTACCGATTTATTCGCATCAAGGTCTTCCTTTAATGAACACTTGAGGAGATACGGCAGCTTATCTGCTCGATCGACACGTCAAATCACCTTAAATGTGGTCAAAATTACTGCTACTAAAAGAGTATCAGTACTCATATTTGTCGTTTCTTGGCCACGGCTCTTTATAGACACCCTGTACAGCGACGGTGGTAGATTTCGGAACGTGTCCGTCAGCCCCGTTCCGAAAAGCGAGCCGCATGCAACGGCCAAGCCACGACAGGCCCCGGGAGAGCGGAATTTAGTTGTTAAGCATGCGGTCGAAGCTTCCCGAGTCGCCATCCCGATAGTCGGCGGTCATCAGAATCTCCTGCGGAATGCGCCCGCCCTCACGTAGCACGTTGCGGAACTGCACGCGCGTAACCATGGGCAGATCCTTGATCGTCGCTGCCAGGTTCTGCGGCACGCCCTGGTTGGCAGCCGCGGGCTCGCACTCGCCGCCGGCTTTCACGCGACGCTTATGCTCGGCGAGCATGGCGCGGTACATGCCGGCATGCAGGCGAATCTCAACCACATTGGCATTGCGAGTCTGCTCGACAATGCGCGCGCCCTCGCGATCGATATCGCCTACGTAGTAGACGTAGTTAAAGCGATAGCCGATCTCGGCCAGATAATCGTCCAGGGCATGCGAGACGCTCGCCTTGCATCCGCCGCCAAAAATCACGCCGCCCACCTTGATGCCAAAGAGCTTGGCGTGCTTGCGGCCACGCAGCAGCCTGACGATCTCGTCGTAGGTGTCCAGGTTCTCGACCATAATGAACGGCTTATCGGCGCCCAGCGTAAAGAAACCCGTAAAGTGCACGGGGCGGTTGGGGGCGACCTTGATCGCCTGCATGCTGATGCCCTTTTCGGTCATGCGCCTTATCAGGCGCTCACCGTGCTTGCCGTCAAAAGCCTTCTCGTCGTTAAAAATCTGGTAGGCACGCTGGCGGCGCGAGGCAACCGGCGTATCGGCACCTCGGTTCTGCTCGATCCAAGCCTGGATGATTGCGATTTCCTCGGCAATCTTGCGGTTGGACATCTCGTTGTGCTGAGTGCGCTGCGGAGCCTTTTTGCCGTCCTTGCCCTCGACCTTTACGATCTGTGTCTGCTGCTCCTTGATCTTAGAGAGCGCCGTAGGCGTAGGGACAACCTTGAGCAGCTGCCTGCCTAAAACGCGGGCAAGGGCGAACGCCGATACCTCACCGCGAACGGCCGACTTGGGCTGCTGGGCAGCAGTACCTGCTGCGGAAGACTCCGGCTTCTTCTGAGACTTGCGTTTAGAATCGCCTTGGGAATTGCGCTCGCGCTTCGGCATAGACGCCTGCTTCTGCGGACGATCGGACTTGCTCTCCTTCGCCGGCTGGCGCTTAGGCTGCCCCGAAGAAACCTCGGCCTTCGCATCCTCGTCCTGCGGCGTGGTCCTCTCGGCTGCAGTCTCGGCATGGGAACTGCGGCCCCCACGATGGCGACGGCGGCGAGGCTTGCTCGACGCGCCCCGCTCAGTCTGCTCATCAGTAGGCTGCTGGCCCTTGGCCTCGGCATCAGCCTCAAGCTGCGGCTCAACAGGCTTTTGCTCGCGAGCCGCCGGCTCAACGGCCTTCTCGTCCTGGGTGGTCGAAACCGACTCGCCCTTCTCCTGACGCTTTACGGGATACGCGCGTCCCGCAAAACCGCGGCCGGGACGACACGAACCCGGAGCCTTCTTGGCAGACTCCTCAACATCGTCTGCAACCTCAGAAGACTCTTCGACCTCACGCGCGGCACCCTGCTGTGCAGCCTTAAAGTGAGCACCGCGGCGGCGCTTGGGCTCTTGGGCCTCCACGGGCTTTTGCTCCTTCGTGGGCTTCTGCGACTCGGCAGCAACCTCGGCCTCAACAGCCTCGGCATCCGTCTCGCCCTTTCGAGCAACGGCGCGACGGAAGCGCTCCTGCTGGGCGGGGGTCAGCGGGAGCAGATTGACAACGATTTCG
>DXZV01000039.1:0-10318 GCA_019419485.1 Collinsella sp. | reverse complement strand
CCCCCGCCAAAACCGCCGCGTCCTGCCTTGGCCGTAAAGGCACGCACAACGTTCTCATCGAGCAACTCATCGGTATCGACATGCTCACGCGGAGCAACTTCTTCCACAGCAGGCACGTCAGCGGAATCCTCGACGACAAAATCTTCGACGGACTCGGCAGGTTGCTCCTGGGCATCGCGGATCTCGGCATTGATGGTATAGAACGCCGGGCGCCCGTTAATGCCACTACCCTCGATCTTGGTCACGATATTTGCCGCGATAAGCTCATCGCGCATCGCCTTGGTGTCGCACTCCTTATCGACGGAGCGGAAAATCTGCGCCAGCGCACTCGACTTAATCTTGAGCGCCTTGCGGCAAAGCAGGTCGTAGGCAACCAGCTTGGCACGCTCGGCAGAAAGCGATGTCTGGCTGCTCAGACGCTCAGCCAGGGCATCGACATTGTTTTGATTATCGGAATATACCGTCTTGGCCACGGGGCCCCTTTCATATGCACACATATACGTCCATATGGTACAACGCACGAGCCTATCCACGCAAAACATCTGCGAGAACGCCCTTGCACCACCTGTTCTCACAAGAAAAAAGACCGGGTCCGCTTGATTGCGGACCCGGTCTTTCCGAGTCAAATAGACGGGAGATTCAACCCGTCCGACCGACTAGGCCTTGGCGGCCTCGGCGTCGGCAGGAGCTTCAGCGGCAGCGGCGCGACCGTACTCGGCCTTGCCCATCTCGGACCACTCGGGCTCCTCATCAGGCATGGAGCCAGCCTCCTTGCCGAAGAACTCCTTGAGGCAGTTGACGGCGACGATGAGGCCCAGGACCATCAGCAGAACGGCAAAGACGAGCTGCAGGCCCTTGGTGGCGGCGACGGAGACGGCGGCCGTGGTGGCGGTAGCCGGGATGGTACCGAAGAAACCGTAGGCCTGGACGGCGGTCATGCAGCCCATGGCGCTCTGGACCAGCGAGGTGAAGGTGCAGCAGAGCAGGAAGGCGACGGGCACGTAGAGCATCCAGCCCTTGCGACCGGTGCACTTGCAGAACACGGCGAGGGTGATCATGGTCATACCGCCGAGCAGCTGGTTGGAAGCACCAAAGAGCGGCCAGATGTTGGCATAGCCACCAAAAGCAAGGGCGAGACCGGGAAGCAGGGTGACGACCGTGGCGAACCAGGGGTTGCCGAGAACCTTCATGTAGCCGGCCTTGGACTCGATGGCCAGGGCGTCGTTGGTCTGGGCAAAGAACTCGGAGAACGAGGTGCGGGCGATGCGGGCGACGGCATCGAGCGAGGTCAGGGCCAGAGCGGAAACGTTCATGGTCATAAAGACGGTAGCGAGCGTGCCGTCAACACCGAAGGCCTGCATACCGCGGGAGATGCCAGCGGCGAAGATCTGGAACGGGGTGGAAGCGACGCCGGCGTTGAGGGCGCCGGTACCGGCGGTGTTCATGTCGGAGAACATGATGCCGGCGACGATGATAGCAAGGATGCCGACGAAGGACTCGACGATCATGGCGCCATAACCGACCTTGACGGCGTCCTGCTCCTTCTCGACCTGCTTAGAAGAGGTGCCGGAAGAAACGAGGCTGTGGAAACCGGAGAGAGCACCGCAAGCGACGGAGACGAACAGGACCGGGAACATCATGCCGGAGGCAGTGGAGAAGCCGGTGAAGACCGGAGCGGTGATGGTGGCCTGACCGTTGACGCCCAGGACGACGATGCCGAGGACAGCGCAGGCGATCATGACGATCATCATGATGGAAGTGAGGTAGTCACGCGGGGTCTTGAGCATCTGGATGGGCATAGCGCCAGCGAAGACCAGGTAGACCATGACAACGGCGAACCACTGGAACTTGTCCAGGTAGACCGGGAACTGCATGCCGACGGCAAACATGAGAACCATGAGCACCACGCCAGTGACAAACTCGGCAGCGCCGGTGAGGTTGAACTTCTTCTGGGCCCAACCAAAGGCGATAGCGACGAAGGTGAACAGGATGGAGATGGTACCAGCGCAGCCGGCGGCATAGGACTTGGTGAAGTCGATAGCACCGGTGGCAGCGCCAGAAGCGTCAACGACCGAGGTGAACATGAACGTCTTGCAGACCATGTCGGTGAAAGCGGCGATGACGATGATGCAGAACAGCCAGCAGAACAGCAGGAACAGGCGACGGCCGGTCTTGCCGATGTATTTCTCGATGAGCTGGGCCAGGGACTTGCCGTTGTTCTTCATCGAAGCGTACAGAGCACCAAAGTCGTGGACGGCGCCAAAGAAGATGCCGCCGACGAGGACCCAGAGCACGACGGGCAGCCAGCCAAAGGCCATGGCGACGATCGTACCCGTGACGGGGCCAGCACCGCAGATCGAGCTGAACTGGTGCGAGAACGCGGTGAAGGCGGAGACGGGCGAGAAGCTCTTGCCGTCCTTCATGCGCTTGGCCGGCGTGAGGGCCTCTTTGTCAACGCCCCACTTGTTGGCCAGCCAGCGGCCGTAGCCCAGATAGCCGCAGGCGAGCACCGCCGCGGCCACAACCATGAGCAAAACTCCGTTCATTACATTTCCTCCTCTAAAAAGAACTTCCTAGACATAAAAAATGAGGGCCGTCGGTTGCGCTCGACGGCCCTCATCTTCATCAGCCGCCCGTTATCGTACGGGCTAGCTGTATGTGCTAACCCGCATCAGATAATTACTACGCTGATAATGTTTAGCTGATGCGTGAACATGTCTAAGAAATCCTCTTCAATCATGATGTGAACGATCCGTGCGTGTTCACATCCCCCAGTGGATGAAAAGCAGTATGAAACTTTAGTTACCTAAAGTCAACGCAAATTTGTAATGAATTTTCAACTTTTTTTGAAATTCTCGGTATAAAACGCCACTGACATCGGACTTTACCCAACAAAAGTTTTTGCATGAGAGATGCCCCTCGGGAGCGAGCGGGCGTATACAAGGTTTCCTGCTCTACAGTCCTGCTCGCACGGAGAGCACATTAAGTGCTCTCCGGCTCGTGCGGAACTCGCGATAAACCTTGTATACGCCCGCTCGCTCCCGAGGGGCTCCCATCCCAAATGCGGAGCAAAGCTCCGCATGCCATCTTTTCTTTCAGCTAAAGCACGCCGGAAATTCGACGCTGGCTTGTTAACCTTGCTGGACGTTGTCGACGCCGATCCAGCCCAGAAGCCATATCGATACAGAAAGGTCCCCGACCGGAGGGGCCGGATATAAGGTTTATCGCGAGTTCCGCACGCAAAGAAGGCCACTTAATGTGGCCTTCGTCTTGCGCAGGACTGTAGAGCAGGAAACCTTATATCCGGCCCCTCCGGTCGGGGACCGCACCCGTATGACTACAGCGTCATGTTTGGATCGGCGTCGACGTCGAACGGCGAGATTTCACCTCGGTCGAATTTACGGCGAGCGACCTCCGCGATCATGGCAGCGTTATCGGTGCAGGCAGACAAGGGCGGCACCGTCACGCGGATCCCCTGACGCCCGAGCTTCTTGATCATCATCTCGCGCAGATGCGGATTGGCCGAGACACCACCGCCGATGCAATACTCCTTGCACCCAGTGGCGTGCAGGGCGTTTTTGGCCTTCTTGTACTGCACGTCAAAGACCGCCGCCTCAAACGAGGCCGCTAGGTCGGGCAGGTGAATCGTGCGCCCGGCCTTGGTCTCCTGCTCGATGTAGAGCGTCACCGCCGTCTTGAGGCCCGAAAGCGAGAAGCGATAGTCCCCCCTGCTGTTAAGCGCACGGGGGAAATCGATCGCCTTGGGGTTGCCCGTCTCGGCAAGCTTGGAGATGATAGGGCCTCCGGGATAGCCAAGACCCAGTGCCTTTGCCACCTTGTCGAAGGCTTCGCCCACGGCGTCGTCGAGCGTCTCGCCAAGCACTTCATAGTCGCCCCATGCCTTTACGTGCACGAGCATGGTGTGCCCGCCCGAAACGAGCGTAAAGATAAACGGGGGCTTGAGGTCGGGCTGCGCCAACAGGTTGGCAAACAGGTGGCCCTCCAGATGATTGACGCACACCAGCGGTTTGCCAGCAGCATACGCAAAGCCCTTGGCAAAGGCGACACCCACCACCAGGGCACCCACCAGGCCAGGACCTTGCGTCACGCCCACAGCGGCAAGCTCACTTGGCGCAATGGCTCCAGCGTCGAGCCCCAACGCCTCGGCGGCCTCCTCCAGGGCAGCATCCATCACGCCCACGATAACCTCAACGTGCTTGCGCGAGGCGATCTCGGGCACCACGCCGCCAAAACGGGCATGGAAATCGATCTGCGTCGACACCTGGTTGGCCAGCATATTGCCATCCGCATCGATAATCGCCACCGCCGTCTCGTCGCAGGAACTCTCGATGGCAAGCACTAGGCGGCGGCGCTCAATTTCGGCACGCTCCCCCTCGGAGCGCCTAGGCGCAGGCAGCGGCCATACGCGCTGCTCTGCCGCCGTCGGCTCGGGCGAGGCATTGTCGACCGGAAGCACCAGGGGCAGCGGAGCCGTCATGACGATGGCATCCTTGCCGGCACCATAATAGCCGCGGCGCCATCCTGCCTCGGTAAAGCCCAGAGCGTTATAAAGCGCGATCGCTCCCTTGTTGTCGTCCTCGACCTCGAGCGAAGCCGTGGCGCAGCCGAGCATCTGGGCATCATAGCTCACATGCGACAGCAGCTTGCGGGCAATGCCCTCACGGCGATGTGCCGGGTCGACGGCGACATCCAGAATCTGCACATCACCGTCCACGACCATACCGCCGGCAAGGCCCAGCAGCTTGCCGTCGTCGTGTGCCACCCACCAACTACGCGGCGCAGCGACGTCCTCGCCCAGTTCGGACAGGAACATGCCCGGCGTCCACGCCTCGTGTCCGGCACCTTCAAAGCAGGCAGCCTCTAGCGCGCTCGCGCCCTCGGCATCCGCCGCGCCCATGGGACGGAACTGCAGATGACGACCGGCGAGCTCATCGGCAACGCCCGTAATTTCGCTCTGTGCACTCTCAGCAAGACCAAGACGCTTGCGCTCGTTTTCCTCGGCATCCGAAAGGCGCGTGTAAATCGGCAGGACGCGAGCCGGATCGCCGTCACCCGCAGCGTGCGCGAGCAGCAAGCCCTCGCCCGAAGGCCACCACAGGTCGCGCTCCACGCAGCGGGCGGTCTCGTCCTCACCCAGCAGCTTGCCATAGCGCACGAGACCGTCACCGGTCAGCTGAACCTGGTCCCAGTCCGCTGCTCGGCGCCACTCATCGAGCGCCACGGCGACCTTGACCACGTGTTCGCGCTCAAATTGACGCTCGGGGCCCTCATCGACCAGCATATACAGCGCCGGATATACCTCACCGCGCATAGCATCGGCCAAGATACCAAGCTTGCCGCGCACGCCAGCCTTCCACGCCGTCCAAGCGCAAGCGTCGAGCGTCGACACGCCCAGCAGCGGAGCATTGGCACCGCGCGCGAGGCCCTTGGCAGTGGAGATGCCGATGCGCACACCCGTAAACGACCCCGGGCCGCGGCCGACCACGTAGCAACCAACATCGCTGCGATCCAGACCGGCTTGAGCCAGCATGCCATCAACGGTATTCACGAGCTCAACGTTGGCGTGACGGCGACACATGTGGTCGCCACTCACGAGCTTCGTCTCGCCCGTCTGCCCATCAATCCAGCTTGCCGCGCAGGCAAGCATGTCGGTCGAGGTATCGAGCGCCACCACCAGCGCGTTGTCGTTATGCAAGCTCATCTTGTACAGCCTTATCAATCAAATGGGAAAGCTCCATTGCGCGGTCACCGTGCGCCTCGAGCGTTATCGTTCGCACATCACTGTCGCCCTCATCACGCTTGAGCGTCACCGAAAGATACTCATCCGTCAGCTCGTCTTGGAATTGTTCGCCCCATTCCAGCAGGCAAGCACCCTCATAGCCCAGCACATCGAAAATGCCCGTATCCTCGAGCTCGTAGGCATGCTCCAGGCGGTATAGATCAAAGTGAAACAGCGGAATACGACCTTGATCGTGGACGGCCATGAGCGCAAACGTAGGGCTCGTAACCATATGCCCATCGCCCAGCCCGCGCGAGACGCCCTTGGTAAAGTGAGTTTTGCCCACTCCCAGGCCACCGGTCAGGATGAGCACATCGCCGTCCTCAAGGCACGGTGCAATTAGCTCGCCAAAGTACTCCGTATCGGCAGCGCAAGTCGTTTTGTAAGTACCTACCCCCAGGCGCTCCAGGGACATATATGCTCCTTATTATTCCGAGGCGTCCTCTGGTGCGGGATGTCGCTCCAGATAGTCGCCCAGCATCTTAAAGTCTTCCTCCAGTAGCTCCTGCCACGCCGGATTGCGTAGCGCTGCTGCCGGATGGAAAGTGGGCATTACTACAAAATGCCCCATCTGGTGGAACCTGCCGCGCAGCTTAGTAATGCCAATCTCGGTCTTAAGCACAAAGTGCGTTGCGGGGTTGCCGAGCGTCACGATGATATCGGGCCAGATGCTTCGAATCTGCTCGCGCAAAAACGGTGAGCAAGCCAGCACTTCCTCGGGGCGCGGATTGCGGTTTCCCGGCGGGCGGCACTTAAGCACGTTGGCAATGTAGACGTCTTCGCGTTTGAGCCCCGCCAGCGACAAAATGCCGTTGAGGTCCTCGCCTGCCGCCCCCACAAAGGGCTCGCCCTGCAAATCCTCATTGCGGCCCGGCGCCTCGCCAATAAACATCACGCGAGCGCGGGGGTTTCCCACGCCAAACACGATATTGTGACGCGACTGGTAAAGCTGGCAGAGGTGACAATCGCCCAGAACGGCCTCAATTTCCTCGAGTGCGACCTCACGTGGTGCCTGATGGGTATGGCCGGGGATGTGCATGACGCCCATAGCGGCTCCTACACGTAGACCTTGTCGAGACGCATGCCAAAGCCGCAGGCGACCTCGTAGTTAATCGTTCCGCGCAGTCGGGCCATCTCGTCCATAGTGATCTCGGCGTCGCCATCGCGGCCGACAATGATCATCTCGTCACCATACTCGGCCTCGGGAATCTCGTGTGCCGGGTTGGACTGAATGGCGACCATAAACTGGTCCATGCAGATATTGCCAACCTGATGCACGCGCTCGCCGCGATACAGCACATCCATACGATTGGAAAGCGTACGCGATAGGCCATCGGCATAACCGATCGGCAGCGTGCAGATCTGAACGCGCGTACGCGGTACGCGGTAGGTAAAACCGTAGCCCACGCCCTCGCCCATCGCAGGGTGTGCCACGCGCGTCACGCGCGCATGGACGCTCATAACGGGATCAAGCTGCATCACGCGGCCACTCAACTCGCACGGCTGCATGCCATACAAGCCGACGCCGGCGCGAATCATATCAAAATGCATCGAGGGGTCGAGCATCGAGGACGGCGTGTTGGCGCAGTGCACGATACCGCACTCAAAGCCCGCATCCTTAATGGCCTGAACGGCCTCGGTAAAGCGCTGACATTGCAGTTTGTAGTCCCAGCCCGAAGGTTCATCGGCCGTGGCGAAGTGCGTAAATACGCCGTCGCACTGAATACCGCGATGGAAATTTATACCGCGGACAAAGTCGAGCACCTGCGTGTAGTGAACGCCGATACGATTCATGCCCGTCTCGATGGCGAGATGATACTTGCCCACTTTGCCCGCCGCGACGGCACATTCGCCATACGCAAGAGCAAAGTCAGACGTATAGACCGAGGGCATGATATCAAACTCGAGCAACGTCGGAATGGCCTCGATAGGCGGCTCGCTTAGGATGAGGATGGGTTTCGTAATCCCGCCCTGTCGGAGCTCAACGCCCTCGTTAACCGTCGCCACGGCAAACATGTCGGCACCGGCCGAATACATGATCTTGGCGCACTCAACAGCTCCATGACCATAAGCATCGGCCTTGACCACGCAGCACAGGCGCTGACGCGGATTCAACAAGTTCTTATAGGCCCTCGTGTTGCGACGGAGCGCCCCGCGGTCGATCTCGACCCAGGACCAGCGCGTCAAATCGGCTTTATTCATGATTAGTCATCCGACCCTTCGTCCATGATTCCCAGATCTTCGAGCGCATCCTTTGCCGCCAGCTCCATGGCAGGACCGATCAAGTCGATAAGATCGGTTGCGATAACGCTCTTCTCACCATACTCCGTCGCCGCGGCAAAACCGGCGTAGCTGTGAAGTGCGACGGCGTACGAATACAGCAACTCCCAACGATCCATCTCGTCGCGCATGGTGGCAAGCGTGCCGGCCAAAATACCCGCCAGAACATCACCCGAACCGGCAGTTGCCAGAGAAGCCGGACCCGAGAGTGGCAGCAGCACGCGCTCAACACCACAGATAGCCGTCGTCGGCCCCTTGGCAATGACCACCAGATTGTCGGAGCCTGCAGCCCAAACAACCTTCTGCGCGGCCGCAATCGCGGTACCAAGGTCGTTCACCTCGTCACCGGCAACCAGACGCGAAAGCTCACGATAGTGCGGCGTCATAACCAACGGCTGCTCGCGGCGATACATCTCGGGGTTACTATCAATACCGTCAATGGCAATCTTAGCAAGGCAGTTGAGTGCATCGGCGTCCAAAATAAGCGGCACATCAAGCTCGAGCAAGCCCGAAACCACCTGCATAGCGCCGGCAGACGTCGTCATACCGGGACCGCACAGCACGCAGCTGTACTTCTTTGCGATCTCGCACACCGTCATGCGCGCAGCGGCGCCAAAGGAGCCGCGGGAATCAGACGGAATAGCAAAGACGGGAATCGAAGGAAGTGCCATGCGAATGAGATTGGCACAGGCGTCAGGAGCCGCGACTGCCACGTAACCAGCACCCGCGCGAGCTGCAGACTTGGCCGCCATAATGGCAGCACCAGGATATTGCGCAGATCCGGCGACAATAAGCACAGAGCCACGGGAATACTTATCGATATTCGATGGTAGCGGAGCAAAGTAATCAACTAAGTCACCGGGCTCGACAATCTCGGCGGCGTGGTCGACATCATCGATGACCTCGTCAAGACGGTCGTAAAGATTGCCGCAGGTCAAATCGCCAGCATACTCAGGACCATCAGCGCTATACAGACCAATCTTGGGCGCAATCATCGTCACCGTGCGCTCGGCACGAATGCAGTCGTCATCAACAACGCCCGTCTCGGCATTCAGGCCCGAGGGGACATCAATGGATACGACACAATCGGCGCATTCATTGACCGTAGGAATCCAAATGGAGAACGGCGCACGCAGATTCCCGTGGAAACCGGTACCAAAAATGGCATCGACAACAACATCAGCCTTATCGATCAAAACCTCGAGTTCGTCACGCGAGGGACCGACGCAAACGTGCACATCGCGGCCGGCAGTTCGACGAGCAACATGACGTGCCAGAGCAGCAGGAATCTCATCCGGCTCAACCGGAGAAACGATATCCACGTCCACACCCTTGTGGCTCAGGATATCGGCGGCAACCCAACCGTCGCCGCCATTATTACCAAAACCGACCAGAACGAGAACCCGATCGGGATTGAGCTTCAAGACCTCGTTGGCGGCAAACTCACCCGCTAGCTCCATAAGCTCGGCCTTCGAAGTCCCTTCGCGTTCGATGATATCCTCGAGACGAACGACTTCTTCGGTACTCAAAACCGGTTTCATCTATGCTCCTAGCGTATCTTGCGAAGCATCGCCCAGGTGCTCCGTCAATGCTGAATTCTGCAGCTGCTCGAGCTCATCTAATACAGAGCGAGCCTCTTTAAATGTCTGCGCAACGCGTTTCTTGGTACTCACCTTTTCCTCTTTTGGCTTAGGCCGAGCATCTTCGGTAATCGCGATGGCATTCGCAACGGCCAAGTCTCCCGTAAGCGTAATGGAAAGAGCGACCTCAACAACACCCAGTTCTTGAGCGATCTCGAGAGCACGGCCCGAAAGCAGCGCCTTCGGTTTGCCGAGTTTATCACGCGTTACCGAAACATCCTTGCGACCCACGCCTTGACTAAAACCCGTGCCGAGAGCTTTAAGCACCGCCTCGCGCGAAGCAAAGCGGCTCGCATAGTGAGCAGCGGGACGCGATGATGCATCACAATACACACGCTCTTCTTCGGTAAACACACGCCGAGCAAACGACGGCGTCTTTTCAAGAATTGATTTCATGCGGGAAATCTCGACGATATCAACGCCGATACCAGCTTCAGCCATGTTCACCTCCATATCGCACAGACTAAGTTATTGTAGCCCGTTCACAGAAGATGCGACAAACGAGGGTTATAAAACACAGCTACTATGTGAGACAAAACCCGTAAACGCAAAAAAGGGGGAGGCCGCGAGGCCTCCCCCTTCTGCAGTTTCGATGACG
>DXZV01000038.1:8375-12945 GCA_019419485.1 Collinsella sp. | reverse complement strand
GCATGGCAGACAGCTCGCCGCTGGTGAGCCGTCTGATGGGCGCACTGGGCGATGATGTCTCAGGCCGTCTGGGCGACGTGCTCGACGCCCCTCGTGAGCTTGAGGGCCTGGTTGAGCAACTACTTGCCGGCGATATCGATGCTCTTTTGTTTGATGATGCCGCTACGCTTGAGCGCGCCGGTCGTGCGGCTTTGGACCAAAAGAAGGCTTCGGGCGAGGCGCTGTTGGTGGCGCGCGGCGTGAGCGGTGGTGCTGCTGCCAATGGCGCTGCCGGTACGCGTCTGGTCGATCGTCTGTCCGTGCGCTCCGGTTATGGCCCGGTTGTCGAGGCCCTTCTCGGCGGCTATTACGTGGTCGATGACTTGGCTGCCGCGTTGGCTGCCCCTGTCGTTGACGGTGTGACCTACGTGACTCCCGATGGCGCCCGCGTGAGCTGTGGTGGTCTGGTGCGCGTGGGGCTCGATGCCGGCGAGGCTTCGGGTGCCTTGGAGCGCAAGCGCCGCATCCGTGAGCTCGAGGGCCTGGAACCCGATCTGGCTGCCATCTTTGAGCATGCTTCGGACCAAGTCGTTGAGGCCAACGCCGCCGTCGAGGAGGCACGTGCCGCCGAGGGCGATGCCGCCGGTGAGATCGCCCGTCTTGAGGGCGAGCGCCGCTCGCTGCTCTCCGAGATCGGCCGCTTGGAGCAAAGCGTCAACAATGCCGAGGTCGAGCGCGTGCGCATCTCCAAGCGCCGCGAGCAGGCCTCCGAGGCCGTTCGCGCTGCGCGCCCGCGCGTTGACGAGCTCACCCGTTCGCGTGACGAGGCGCGTGCACAGGCAAGCGACCTGGGTCTCCAGATTGCCGAGGCCAACGATGAGCTCGATCGCGTTCGCCGTGACGATTCCGAGGCCGCCGGTAAGCTCGCCGATGCCAAGGTGCGCCTGGCCCAGACGAGCGAGCGCCTGCGTTCGCTGAAGGGCCGCGTGCCCGACCTTGAGCATCGTCTTGAGGGCATCGACCGTCGTATCCGCGGAACACGCCAGGCTTCGCGCTCGCTCGAGCTGCTGCGCCTGCGCGTCGACCCCATGCACGAACGCTATTCTGCCCTGTTGGAACGCGCATCGGATTGGGCAGCGCGCCTGCGTGACCAGGCCTCTCTGGAAGAGGCGGACTCCGCTTCGCTCAAGAAGACCATCGAGGATGCCAAGGCCGGGGTCTCCCGTGCCAAGGAGCGGGTTGATGCCGCCACGGCGACGCAAAATGAGTTCAAGGTTGCGCGCGGCAAGCTCGAGGTGCAGGTAGAGGCGGCCATCAAGGCTATTACCGCCGACGGTACCACGGTGCTCGAGGAAGCGCTCATGCTGCCGGCGCCCACCGATCGCGATGCCGCCGAGCGCGAGCTCAACCAGCTTGTGCGCCAGATCAACAATCTGGGCCCCGTGAACCAGGTTGCCATGGAGGAGTACGAGCAGCTCAAGCGCCGCGCCGACTACATCGAGGAGCAGCTGGCTGATCTGGAGAGCGCGCGCAAGGCGCTCACCAAGATCACGGTGGCCATTGATCGCAAGATGCGCAAGGCGTTTCTGGTGACGTTTGAGAAGGTCGACGCGAACTTCCGCGAGATCTTCGCCATGCTGTTCCCGGGTGGCCAGGCTCATCTTGAGATGACCGATCCCGAGCATCCTGCCGAGACGGGCATTGAGGTTGTGGCGCAGCCGCGCGGCAAGCGCATTACCAAGATGATGCTCATGTCGGGTGGCGAGAAGAGTCTGACGGCGCTCGCCCTGCTCTTTGCCGTGTACCGCACGCGCACGGTGCCGTTCTATGTGCTGGACGAGGTCGAGGCGGCGCTTGATGACGCCAACCTGTCCAAGCTCATCGGAGCCCTCGATGTGCTGCGTTCCGATACACAGCTCTTGGTCATTTCGCATCAGCGCCGTACTATGGAGGACGCTGACGTTCTCTATGGCGTCTCGATGCAAGCCGACGGCGTCAGCCGCGTCGTCTCGCAAAAACTCGATCGCGAAACCGGAAAGGTCGTGAATGCATAATGGGATTCTTTGACGCTCTCTCGCGCGGACTTGAGCGCAGCCGCGAGGCCCTCAACGAGGTCTTCTACTTTGGCGGCGAGGTCGACGAGGACTTTTGGGAGGACCTTGAGGACACCCTCGTCATGGGTGACATGGGTGCCGAGGTCGCTATTCAGGTCTCCGATGACCTGCGCGATGCTGCTGCCAAGAAGAACCTTAAGACCGCCCCGCAGCTTCGCCGCGCTCTGGCCGAGCAGCTCGAGGGCCATTTTGTGCCTGTTGAGCGTGATCCGTTTTCCGATACGCCGAGCTGCGTGCTGTTTGTGGGCATCAACGGCGCCGGCAAGACCACAACGGTCGGCAAGATTGCGAGCGCCATGGCTGCCCGCGGCAAGAACGTGGTGATCGGTTCTGCCGATACCTTCCGCGCCGCCGCCATCGAGCAGCTCGATGTGTGGGGTCAGCGCGCCGGCGTCCCCGTCATCAAGCGCGATCGCGGTTCCGACCCGGCGAGCGTGTGCTACGACGTGCTCGATGAGGCCGACAGGCGCGGCAGCGACCTGGTGCTGATCGACACCGCCGGTCGTCTGCACACAAGCCCCGAACTCATGCGCGAGCTTGCCAAGGTGGTTAACGTGACGCGTAAGCGCGCCGCCAATATGGCCGCCGGCCCCATGCCCGTCTCGGTCGTGCTCGTGATCGATGCCGCCACCGGCCAGAACGGTCTGAACCAGGCGCTCGAGTTTAACGAGGCGCTGGGCCTGGACGGTATTATCATGACCAAGCTCGACGGCACGGCAAAAGGCGGTATCGCCATGGCCGTGGCTGAGAAGCTCAAGCTCCCGATCCTGCGCATTGGCGTGGGCGAGCAGGTCGATGACCTGCAGGAGTTCAATGCCAAAGATTTCTGCCGCGCCCTGGTGGGCGAGTCCAATTAAGGAGTAACCAGTGTTTGATTCTCTGAGCGATCGCCTCAACGACACATTTGACCGCCTGCGCGGCAAGGGTAAGCTGACCGAGGCCGATATCACCTCGGCCATGCGCGACATTCGCATGGCGCTGCTCGAGGCCGACGTTAACTTTAAGGTCGTCAAGGAGTTCGTTGCCAAGACCAAGGAGCGCTGCATGACCGCCGAGGTCATGGAGTCGTTGTCGCCGGCGCAAAACGTCGTCAAGATCGTGCTCGACGAGCTCACCGAGATGCTCGGCTCAACCGAGAGCAAGCTCGTCTTTAGCAACCGCATTCCCAATGTCATTATGCTCGTGGGCCTGCAGGGCTCCGGTAAGACCACGGCAGCCGTAAAGCTTGCCTACCTGCTCAAGAAGCAGGGCCGCTCGCCGTTGCTCGCAGCGTGCGACGTCTACCGTCCCGCCGCTGCCGACCAGCTGGCCACGCTCGGTGGCGAGATTGGCGTACCGGTCTTCCGCGGCGACGGTGCGCACCCGGTCGACATTGCCAAGGGTGCCATCCAGGAGGCCGTCGACCACCTGCGTGACGTGGTCATCGTCGATACCGCCGGTCGTCTTCAGATCGACGAGCAGATGATGCAGGAGGCCGTTGACATCAAGAAGGCCGTCAAGCCCGACCAGGTGCTGATGGTCGTCGACGCCATGACCGGCCAGGACATCGTCAACGTCGTCTCGACCTTTGCCGATCGCACCGACTTTGACGGCGTGATCATCTCCAAGCTCGACGGTGACGCCCGTGGCGCACTTTCGGTACGTCAGGTGACCGGCAAGCCCATCAAGTTCGTGAGCATGGGCGAGAAACCCGATTCGCTTGAGCCCTTCTATCCCGATCGCATGGCCAAGCGCATCTTGGGCATGGGCGATGTCGTCGGCATCATCGAGAAGGCCCAGGAGGCCGCCGATGCAGAGCAGCTCGAGGCTGCCGAGCGCATGCTGCGCGAGGGCTTTACCATGAACGACATGCTCGACCAGATGAAAGCCGTCAAAAAGATGGGCGGTATGAAGGGTATCCTGGGCATGCTCCCCGGTGGTCAGCGTGCACTCAACCAGATGGGCGGCAACCTGGACGAGGGCATCTTCGATAAGAACGAGGCCATCATCATGTCGATGACCAAGGAGGAGCGCCTGCGTCCCTCCATCATCAACGGCCAGCGCCGCGCCCGCATTGCCAAGGGTGCCGGCGTAACCCCCACCGAGGTCAACAGCCTTATGAAGCAGTGGGGCGAGATGAATAAGATGATGGGCCGCATGCGCACGATGGCCAATCAGGCGCAGGCCGGCGGCAAAAAGGGCAAAAAGGGAAAGAAGGGCAAGAAGATGCGCATGCCCAATATCCCTGGCCTGGACGCTATGGGTCTGGGCGGCATGGGCGGCCTAGGTACGGGCGGTCCCAAGTCCGATATGGAGCTGCTGCGCCAGATGGAAGCGCAGATGCGTAATAAGAAATAGAGCTGTAATTCCAGCTTGATATGGCAAAGGCCACCCGGAAGCTACCGGGTGGCCTTTGTTGTTGGCTTTGATTGTTGGGTTGCGTTCGGCTTCGCGTCTCGAGCTCGCGGTGCCGTGCCGTTAGTGGCAGCCGCAGCCCT
>DXZV01000038.1:0-8365 GCA_019419485.1 Collinsella sp. | reverse complement strand
ATAAGGGCCTCGACGCAAGCGTCGCAGCTGCCCTGGGCACCTGCGTATACCGTGATGCCGGCTTGGGCAAGCGCGTTGATAGCGCCTCCGCCGATGCCGCCGCAGATGAGCGTGTCCACGCCGCCGTTGGCGAGCAGGCCCGCAAGTGCGCCGTGGCCGGTGCCGCCGGTGCCCACGACCTGCTCGTTGAGCACCTTGCCGCCCTGAACGTCGTAGATCTTGAACTGCTCGCTGCGGCCAAAGTGCATAAAGATGTTGCCATTGTCGTACGTGGTTGCCACCCTCATGGTGCCGACCCCCTTTGCTGGCCATGCGGCCGTTGTCGTGGTGATGGGGGAGTACGCGATATTGCCGCCTTCGATGATGAGCGCCCGACCATTGACCAACGCGTTTGCCACCTTGCGATGCGCTCGGCTGCAAATAGCCGCCACCGTGGCGCGCGCGATGCCCATCTGCTGTGCGACTGCCTCTTGGTTAAGGCCTTCCAGGTCGCACAGGCGCAGCACCTCGAGTTCGTCGACCGTCATGTCGATGGCGTCTCCACTGGCAAGGCCGTCGGGGGTAAAGCCGCGATATTCGGGGATGATCCCAACACGGCGCAATTTCTCGCGTCTTCCTGCCATACGTGCTCCTTATCTGACATATGTCAACAATAGAATAACGAACGTGCAGATTTACGCAAGAGATTTCTGGCATATGTCAGAAAACAAGGGCTTATGTTTGGGCTGTGGGGCCGCGTGCGCCTGGGCTACAATGAATCTCGCTTGTAGGCGACTGACAGGAGGGTCAATGAGCAAGGCTGATCAACAGTTTGTAACCATGTGCCGCGATATTCTGGACCATGGCACCACCACCGAGGGCCAAAAGGTCCGTCCGGTGTGGGAGGACGGCACCCCTGCCTATACCATTAAAAACTTTGGCGTTACGGCACGCTATGACCTGCGTGAGGAGTTTCCGGCGCTTACCCTGCGTCGTACGGCCCTCAAATCTGCCATGGATGAGATCCTATGGATCTATCAAAAGAAGTCCAATAACGTGCATGACCTCAACAGCCATATTTGGGATGAGTGGGCTGACGAGACCGGCTCCATCGGTAAGGCCTACGGGTATCAGATTGGGCAGAAGAGCCATTATGCCGAGGGCGATTTCGACCAGATGGACCGCGTTCTGTACGACCTTAAGAACACGCCGTACAGCCGCCGCATTATGACGAATACCTATGTGTTTAGCGATTTGTCCGAGATGCACCTGTATCCGTGCGCCTACAGCGTGACGTATAACGTGACGCAGCGCCCGCAGGATGACAAACCGACGCTCAACATGATTCTCAACCAGCGCAGCCAGGACATTTTGGCCGCGAACAACTGGAATGTGTGCCAGTACGCCATCTTGCTGATGATGGTCGCGCAATCGGTCGATATGATTCCCGGCGAGCTGCTACATGTGATTGCCGATGCCCACATTTACGACCGTCATGTCGATATCGTCCGCGAGCTTATCGAGCGTCCGCAGTTTGCCGCGCCCAAGGTAACGCTTAACCCCGATGTGCATGACTTCTATGCGTTTACGACCGACGACCTGATCGTCGAGGGTTATGAGCACGGCCCGCAGGTCAAGAACATCCCCATTGCGGTGTAGGTGACGCGCATGACGTGTAAGCTTTCTGCCATTGTCGCCGTGTGCGATGACTGGGGCATTGGGTGCGAGGGCGACATGGTGGTGTCCAATCGCGCCGACATGCGCCATTTTGTGGCGTGCACCAAAGGGTGCCCGGTTATTATGGGACGCAAGACCCTGCTGAGTTTTCCCGGTGGGCGTCCGCTCAAGAACCGCCGCAATATCGTGCTCACGCGTGACGAGAGCTTTGCTGCCGAGGGCGTCGACGTGGTGCATAGCGTCGACGAAGCGCTCGCCGTGGTTGCCGATGAGCCCGTTGCGTGGGTGATCGGCGGTGGCGAGGTGTATCGTCAGTTTTTGCCGTGCTGCGTGGAGGCCGAGGTCACGCATAACCACTGCGTCCATCCCGTGGACACGTACTTTCCCGACTTGGACGCCGATCCCGCGTGGGAGATTGCGCGGCGTGGCGGGGTTGCCACGATTGCCTCGGGCGAGGGTGACGAGGGTCTCGATTATGAGTTCGTGACGTATCGTCGCGTTGAGGCATAAATCGCCTGGCGTGAACGGTATCATCGGGTTGATTGAATGCATGGGGCGGCGCTTAGCGTCGCCTCGTTTGGTATAGATGTGCTGTAAAGAAGGGTGCGGGCTGGCTGCTATGACTGATGCCGTTGAGGTGCTGCGAATCGATTCGCTCGAGGACGAGCGGCTCGATGCCTACGTGCGACTGACCGAGCGTGAGCTTCGCTGCGTGCTGGAGCCGCAGAAGGGCATTTTTATCGCCGAGAGCGCCAAGGTCATCGAGCGTGCGGTTCGCGCCGGATACGAGCCGGTGAGCTTTCTTTTGGGCGAACGCTGGCTCGATCAGATGATGCCGCTGTTTGAGCGCCTGGTTGCGCGCGAGGGCGCGGGTCCGGTTCCTGTGTTCGTTGCCTCCATGGAGCTCATGGAGCAGCTGACGGGTTTTAACGTGACGCGCGGTGCGCTCGCGGCATTCCGTCGTCCACGCCAGATTCCGGTAGCCGAGTTCTTGAGTGGCGTCGTCGAGGCGGCGGGTGAGCGCCCGGTGCGCGTGTGCGTGCTCGAGGGCATTGTCGACCACACCAATGTCGGCGCGATTTTCCGCTCGGCGGCTGCGCTGAACGTCGATGGCATTTTGGTGAGCCCCACTTGCTGTGACCCGCTGTACCGTCGCTCGGCCCGCGTGAGCATGGGCACGGTGTTCCAGGTGCCCTGGACGCGCATTGGCAGCGAGGCGCGCGTATGGCCGCATGATGGGCTGGCGGCGCTGCACGATGCCGGCTTTTCGTGTGCCGCCATGGCGTTGACGGATGATTCGGTGTCGCTGGACGATCCCGTGCTGCAGGAGATTGACCGCCTAGCGATCTTTATGGGTACCGAGGGTGCCGGCTTGGGCACCAAGACCATTGCCGGCTGCGACCGAGCCGCGCGCATTCCGATGGCGCACGGGGTCGATTCACTCAACGTTGCCGCTGCGAGTGCCGTCGCCTTTTGGCAACTGTGCCCGCATGTGAGCAACGAGTACCACTACCAGCCGGGGCTGTATCACTAGGCAGATATTTCGCACCGGGCTCTGGTTCGGGACGTTTCGGCCGACGTCGGTCGGTGCTAAGCTGGTTTTGGCTTTCGTTTTAAAGTGCCGTTTTGTTGTTTGACGTACGCTGGTGGGGAGGGCGTGTGGCTAAGAAATCTACGGCTATCGATGTAACGCAGGGCGTTATTTGGCAGCAGCTGCTGTCGCTGTGCGTCCCCATCTTCTTTAGTTCGTTCTTTCAGCAGGCATACACGCTTATCGGTACCTATATCGTCGGTCAGTTTGGCGGCAAGCTCGCGCTGGGTGGCATTCAGGCCACGATGGTGCTTACGGAGCTCTGCATTGGTTTTTGCGTCGGTGTTGGTGCTGGATGTGCCGTTATTACCGGCCAGTTTTTTGGTCAGCACGATGACGAGCGCTTGAGCCGATCGGTCCATACGGCCATGACGCTCGCGCTGGTGGGCGGCATTGTCATTTCCATTCTGGGCATGGTGTTTGTCGAGCCGATGCTTGTGCTGATGAATACACCGCATGAGCTGCTGGCCGAGGGTGTGGCGTATGCCCGTTGCTACTTTGCCGCCATGTTTGCGGCGCTGCTGCTCAATATGGGGACGGCGTTGTTGCGCGCCGTGGGCGACACGCGCGGTCCGGCGGTCATTATTGCCTCCGGCTGCTTCGTCAACGTGGCGCTCGACATTCTCTTTGTCGCCGTGCTGCACATGGAAGCGCTGGGCTGCGGCATCGCGGTGGCGCTGACTATCTGCACCAATGCCACGATGATTGTGATCCGCATGATGCGCGCTCCGGGGGCGTGGCGGTTGTCGCTATCCAAACTCGGTATCGATCGCGGCATTTGCAAGAGCATGCTTTCGTGCGGTTTGCCGCTGGGCGTTCAGTCTGCGGCGTATTCGATCTCCAACGTTTTGATTCAGGTGTCGGTCAACTCGTTTGGAGCCGATGTTACGACCGCTTGGGGTCTTTCCGGTCGCCTGGACGGCATTATCTGGATGGTGACCGAGGCGCTTGGTGTGTCGATTACTACGTTCTCGGCGCAGAACTTTGGTGCGCGCAATTACGATCGCATGCGAAAGGGATACCACACGTCGCTCGTGCTGTCGTTTGTGCTTATCGGTGGCCTGTCTGCCGTGCTGCTGGTATTCTCGGGCCCGCTTTCGCGTCTGTTTATCGACGATGTCGCAATTTCGGCCTACACCACGACGATTCTTCATTTCATCGCGCCGTTCTACGCGATCTTCTCGATTATCGAAAACGCGTCCGGCTCCATCCGTGGCGCTGGCGTGAGCTTCCAGCCTATGATGCTCACGATATTCGGCACGGTCGTGCTCCGCGTGGCGTGGGTGTTCGCGATTATGCCGCTCGACCCCTCGCTCGAGCATCTGCTGCTGGTCTACCCCGTAACCTGGGTAATAACCGCCACGATGTTCACCATCTACCACCACAGCGGCAACTGGCTAGGCCGCGCCACTGCCTAATGATCCCTGGGGGGACGGAGGAAAACGGCTCATTGCTCTCCGTCGTGATGTCGATGATCCGTTTCCCTTCGTCCCCTTCGGATCAATTAGTATTCGATGCCTTGGCGGGCCAGGAGGCCTTCGTCGAAGTAGTGTTTGACGAGGCGCATTTCGGTGACCAGGTCGGCGAGGTCCGCGATGGGCAGCAGGCCGCGGCCGGTCAGTATGAGCTCTGTGGTGTCGGGTTTCATCGCGATCAGTTCCTCGACATCCTCGCGCGTCACGAAGCCGCGGCGCATGGCCTCGCCGAGTTCGTCCAAAATCAGAACGTCGACCTGTGAGATCTGCTCGCGTGCGAGCTCCATGATCTGTGCGGCGCAAGCCTCGGGCGTGTCGCGGTCGGCCTGTACAATTCGTAGCCCTAGGCGTGGTGCCGCATCATGCTCGGCGCAGTGCAGCTTCTTGGCAAACTGAAGCATGAGCACGTTAAGTCCATAGCCCGTGGCGCGCAGCGCGAGTCCCAGCGCAGCCGTCGTCTTGCCCTTGCCGTCGCCCGTATAGATCTGAACCTTGCCGACTTCGAGTGATGCCATCTCTATTCTTTCGTGCCCGGCGTCGGTTTATCGCCGGCCGGGTTGGGTATTCTAGTTAGCATTATCAACCCCAGTAGATGGAGTTCAAGCAGATGGAGATGGATGACAACAAACGTAGACGGAATATGATCCTCTACGTGCTCATCGCCTTCGTCGTCTACCTCGTGCTCTCGACCGTTCTGTTCCCCAACATCGGTCACACGCAGCAGATTACGAAGACCGATTATTCGACGTTTGTCAAAGCGCTCGATAAGAAGAGTGTCGACAAGGTCGAGTACAACACGGACGATTACTCGATTTATTACACCAAGAAGGGCGAGGACGAGAACATCGCCTACAAGACGACCGGCGTGCCGAGTGACACGGGCTTTACCGATCGCGTGCTCGAGGCCGGCGCCTCGCTGGAGTCGGTGGTTCCCGATAAGAACTCGGGCCTGATGACTTACTACTTGCTCACGCTCGTCCTTCCCATGGCGATTTTCTTCCTCATCGGCTGGTGGCTCAACCGCCGTATGAAGAAGGCCATGGGCGATGACGGCCCGTCCATGAATTTTGGTGGCGGCGGCTTTGGCGGCGGCGGTCTGGGTAAGTCCGGTGCGCGCGTTATCGCCTCCAAGGATGTTGGCGTGACCTTTAAGGATGTTGCTGGTCAGGAAGAGGCCAAGGAATCCCTGAAGGAGGTCGTCGACTTTCTGGAGAAGCCGCAGCGCTATGAGGAAATCGGCGCCAAGCTGCCGCGCGGTGCTCTTCTCGTGGGCCCTCCTGGCACTGGTAAGACCCTGCTTGCCAAGGCTGTTGCCGGCGAGGCGGGCGTACCGTTCTTTAGCATTTCGGGCTCTGAGTTCGTCGAGATGTTCGTCGGCCGTGGCGCCGCCAAGGTGCGCGACCTGTTTAAGCAGGCCAAGGAAAAGGCCCCCTGTATCGTATTTATCGATGAGATTGATACCATCGGCAAAAAGCGTGACGGTGGCGGCTTTAGCGGCAACGACGAGCGTGAGCAGACGCTCAACCAGCTGCTGACCGAGATGGATGGCTTCGACAACCACAAGGGTATCGTCGTCCTCGCTGCCACCAACCGTCCCGATAGCCTTGACCCGGCCCTGCTGCGCCCCGGTCGTTTTGACCGCCGCATCCCCGTTGAGCTGCCCGACCTGACCGGCCGCAAGAACATCCTCGAGCTTCACGCCAAGAGTGTGAAGACCGAGCCGCCGATCGATCTGACCGCGATTGCCCGCGCCACGCCCGGAGCCTCGGGCGCCGACCTGGCCAACATCATCAACGAGGGCGCCCTGCGCGCCGTTCGCGAGGGTCGCAAGCGTGCAACCCAGGACGACTTCGAGGAGTCGGTGGAGGTCGTCATCGCCGGCCAGCAGCGTAAGTCCACGGTGCTGTCCGATCACGAGAAACAGGTCGTGTCCTATCACGAGATCGGCCATGCCATCGTTGCCGCCCGCCAGAAGGGTTCTGCGCCGGTTACGAAGATCACCATCGTGCCGCGTACGAGCGGTGCTCTGGGCTACACCATGCAGGTCGAGGAGGACGAGCGCTTCTTGACCACGCGCCAGGAGGTGCTCGACAAGCTCGCTGTCTACTGCGGCGGACGTGCTGCCGAGGAGCTCATCTTTGGTGAGATGACGACTGGCGCGGCCAATGATATCGAGCAGGCCACCAAGCTCGCCCGCAACATGGTGACGCGCTTTGGTATGTCGGAAGAGTTTGGCATGATGGCGCTCGGTACCGTTCAGAATGCCTACCTCAACCAGGACACGTCGCTCACCTGTGCCCCCGGTACGGCCGAGCGCGTCGACGCGATCGTCGCCAAGCTGATCGAGGACGCACATGACCGCGCCCTGCAGATCCTCAAGGAGAACAAGTTTAAGCTCCATGAGCTGGCTCGTTATCTGTACAAGAAGGAGACGATCACGGGCGAGGAGTTCATGAATCTCCTCACGCGCGAGAATCCGCTGATGCCAAAGCAGCAGTAAGGCTGGTTGCACAATGTCGAACGCCCCATTTGAGTTTCTATCTCAAATGGGGCGTTTTGTTTGGGAGGGATATGTATGAAGATCGTGGTGAGTGCCTGCTTGATGGGAGAGAGCTGCAGATATAACGGGCTCGACAATTACCATCGCGCGTTGGTCGAGGCCTGCGAACGCACAGGGACCGAGGTCCTGTTGGTGTGCCCCGAGGTTTTTGGCGGCTTGCCCACACCGCGCAAGCCGTCCGAGATTGTGAATGGCGAGGTTTGTACCTGCGAGGGCATCTCGGTCGATCGCGAGTTTCGCCTGGGTGCAGAGCGCGCGCTCGATATGTGCGAGCAGGCGGGCGGCCCGTCCGAGATCGCTGCGTGCGTCTTACAGGACCGTAGCCCCTCGTGCGGTGCGGGTCGCGTCTACGATGGCACCTTTAGCGGCACGCTCACTGTGGGCAATGGTGTTTTTGTCGATCTGCTGCTGCGTCACGGGTACCGTGTGATTCCGGCTAGCGAGTTCGATCCCAGCATACTGGAACATTGTCCACAGCACTCGAACCCAACACTTCCTCACGGGTGACCGTTTTGGCATCATCCGTGAAGTTGATATTGAGTACGACCCGGTCATCAAAGACGTAGACCGAGTTGACAGGCGCCGTACCCATGCAGCCCCTCCCCACGGCCCTCGCGCAGGAACGCGCACACGGCCTTCCCGTCTCTTGCGCCTCTCCCGGAACTGTCCACATCAGCGTAGCCAATCCAGTCCGCCAAGGGCTGCAGCCCGGACAACGCGGCGATGGAGGGCTTCTTCGGCCTGCTCAAGAAGGAGTTCTGGCACGGCAGGGACTGGTCGGACTGGACCCCCGCCCGCTTCATCGAGGAACTCGGGGGCTGGATCGGCCGATACAATACGGAGAGGCGCAGCGATGCGCTCGGTGGCCGTACCCCGGCCGAGTTCCGCTCCGCGCTGGGAAGGGCCGCGTAACGGTCCAAGAAATCGTCCGCAGCCCCATTCTTGCCCCTTTGGGATGGCTTCTTGTTGGGGCGTGCCTGCCCCAAACCCTGCTAGGAACGAGTGCAGCAAACTGGAATTTTAAATTACTCTTTGCAAATAACCTTTGAACCTTCACCATCAATTACAATTCCCTGACGGTTG
>DXZV01000037.1:3994-13157 GCA_019419485.1 Collinsella sp. | reverse complement strand
GGGCACGGTAATGATCGACCAAGTCATCGGTCACATAGCCATGATCGGCCAGGTTGGTGGACACCGGCGGCATAAAGACGCGGTTCTTGACCTCGGTCGTACCGACCTTGATCGGACTAAAGAGCATCGGGTAGGCGGAGGACTCCATACAGGGATCCTTTCGTTTGAGCCGCTCGGCGGCAGTTGCTGACACACCTATCGTATCAGTACCCGCCGCATTCGCACTCGCTCGCACTCCCCGCCTTCAATCCCGACCCTCACAAAAAAGTTGCGGTGGAATACGGAGTAGATGAGGCCTTTGACAGCCAAAACAGTCCGCATTTCACCGCAACTGATGGGCGGGGTGAAATTGAGGGCTCAGATAGTCAGTCATGCCCCCATCCGCCACTCCCTCACCTACAGCGCGCCGTCCAGCATAAGGTTCACCTTGAGCACGTTGACCGTGGGCTCGCCGAAGACGCCCAGGAATCGGCCCTTGGTGCACTGGGCGATGATCTCGCGTACCTCGCCTTCGCTCTTGCCCGTGGCCTTCGCCAGGCGCGGGACCTGGTACTCGGCGGCATCGGGAGAGATCTCGGGGTCGAGGCCTGAGCCGGAACACGTCACCAGGTCGACGGGCACGGCATCCATGCCGGCGTCGGGGTTGGAGGCGCGAATCTTCTCGACGCGCGCGTCCACAAGCTGCCGATACTCCTCACTCGCCGGGGACAGGTTGGACGGGGCACCATACGCCATGAGCTCGCCGTCTTCGCCTTCGACAATTGACACGTTCTGGATGCGGCCCCACATGTGGTCCTCATCCTCGAAGTTCTGGCCGATCAGCTCGGAGCCCACGATCTTGTCGTCGACCGTAATGAGCGAACCGTTCGCCTGATACGGGAACGCAACCTGGGCGATGCCGGTCACGACGAGCGTATAACCCAGGCCGCAGACAACGGTAAACAGCGCGAACACGCCCAGTGCGCGCGATGCAACACCTTTGAACATACAAACCTCCACTTACATAATGCCGCAGAACGCGAGCAGCATGTCGATGAGCTTGATGAATACGAACGGGGCAACGATGCCGCCCAGACCCCACACGAGCAGGTTGTGGATCAGTAGCTGTCCGGACGGTACCTCGCGGTACTTAACGCCCTTCAGCGCGGCCGGGATCAGCGCGACGATAACGAGCGCGTTATAGATGATGGCCGAAAGAACCGCGGACAGCGGGCTTGCCAGACCGAGGATGTTGAGCGCGCCAAGGCCCGGGTAGATCGGCGAGAACAGGGCCGGGATGATAGCGAAGTACTTCGCCATGTCGTTGGCCACCGAGAAGGTCGTGAGCGAGCCGCGGGTCATGAGCAGCTGCTTGCCAATACGCACGACCTCGATGAGCTTGGTGGGGCTGGAGTCGAGGTCGACCATGTTGCCGGCCTCCTTGGCAGCCTGGGTGCCCGTGTTCATGGCCACGGCGACGTCGGCCTGGGCCAGAGCGGGCGCGTCGTTGGTGCCGTCGCCGGTCATGGCGACCAGGTGACCCTCACGCTGGAACTCGCGGATCTTCTCGAGTTTGCCTTCAGGGGTGGCCTCGGCCAGGAAGTCGTCAACGCCGGCCTCGGCGGCGATTGCCGCGGCGGTGAGCGGATTGTCGCCCGTCACCATGATGGTCTTGATGCCCATCTTGCGCAGGTCGGCGAACTTCTCCTTAACGCCGGACTTGATGATGTCCTTGAGGTACACAACGCCCAGCACGCGGCAGTTCTTGGTCACGACCAGCGGGGTGCCGCCGGCCTTGGCGATGCGCTCGACGACCTCGTCGCACTCCTGGGAGAACACGCCGCCGGCTGCCTCCACATAGGTGCGCACGGAATCGGCAGCGCCCTTGCGGATCTCATTGCCCTCGTAGTTCACGCCGGACATACGCGTTGCCGCGGTGAACGGGATGAACTCCATACCCTTATCCTCGAGCGTGCGACCGCGCAGACCGAACTGCTCCTTGGCGAGCACGACGATGGAACGACCCTCGGGGGTCTCGTCGGCCAGCGAGGAAAGCTGAGCGGCATCGGCCAGCTCCGCGGGATCGACGCCGTCGACCGGGATGAACTCAGCGGCTTGGCGGTTACCCAGGGTGATGGTGCCGGTCTTGTCGAGCATGAGGATGTCGACGTCGCCGGCGGCCTCGATGGCGCGGCCGGACATGGCCAGCACGTTGGCCTCGTTCAGACGGCTCATGCCGGCGATGCCGATGGCGGACAGAAGGGCGCCGATGGTAGTGGGAGCCAGGCACACGAGCAGCGCCACGAGCGTGGTCACGGCCGTGGGGTTGACCATGTCGTTAAGACCGACCGAGAAGCAGGAGTAACAATACAGGGCCAGCGTGACCAGGATAAAGACGATGGAGAGGGCCACCAGGAAGATCTCCAGAGCAATCTCGTTAGGGGTCTTCTTGCGCGCGGCACCCTCGACCATCGCGATCATCTTGTCCAGGAAGCTCTGGCCGGGCTCACTGGAGATCTTGACGATGATCCAGTCGGACAGCACCGTGGTACCGCCGGTAACGGCAGAGCGGTCGCCGCCGGCCTCGCGGACCACGGGGGCGGACTCGCCGGTGATGGCGGACTCGTCAACGGAGGCAGCGCCCTCGATGACGTCGCCGTCGCCGGGAATCTGCTCGCCGGCGCGTACGATCACCAGGTCGCCGCGCGTGAGCTCGGTGCCGGGAACGACGGTGAAGTGCTCCTTGTCCTCAACGGACTCGATGCGATGGGCCTCGACATCCTTCTTGGCCGCACGCAGGGAATCAGCCTGAGCCTTACCGCGGCCCTCGGCAAGCGCCTCGGCGAAGTTCGAGAACAGGTCGGTGAGCCACAGGATGACCGCGATGGCGACCACATAGTAGGTGGGCACACCCGCGTCCTGCACACCGAAGATGGAAGCGACGGCCAGGACGGAGGTCATGACGGCGGAAAGCCACACCAGGAACATGACCGGGTTTTGAATCTGGACGCGAGGGTCCAGCTTGGCAAACGAGTCGCGGAGCGCGCGGCCCATCATGTCTTTTTGCATAGTCATAAATCTGCGGCCCTCCTTTACGCAATCATCTGGAAGAACTCGGCAACGGGGCCAAGCGCTAGGGCCGGGAAGAAGCTCAGGGCACCGATCAGCAGAACGATGAACACGAGCAGGAATACGAACATGCCGTTGGTGGTAGACAGGGTACCGGCGCTCTCGGCGACCTTACCCTTCTTGGCCAGCGAGCCGGCGATAGCCAGCGTACCGATGATGGGCATGAAGCGGGCGAACAGCATCTCGAGGCCGAGCATGACGTTGATCCAGGGAATGTTGCAGTTCATACCTGCAAACGCCGAGCCGTTGTTGCCGCCGCATGAGGTGAAGGCATACAGCACCTCGGAGAAGCCGTGCGCGCCACCATTGTTGAGCTGGTCGGCAAGACCGGGCACCATGCAGGCGATGGCCGAGCACACCAGAATGGCAAACGGAGTTGCCAGGCACAGGACAACTGCCCAGCGCATCTCGCCCGGCTCGATCTTCTTGCCCAGGAACTCGGGCGTGCGGCCGACCATAAGGCCGGCGATGAACACTGTGAGGATGGCGAAGCCGATCATGCCGTACAGGCCGCAGCCCACGCCGCCGAAGACGACCTCGCCCAGAGCCATCTGGAGCATCTGGACAAACCCGCCGAGCGGGGTGTAGGAGTCGTGCATGGAGTTGACCGAGCCGTTGGAAGCAGCCGTCGTGAAAGCGGACCAGGTGGAAGAGGAGGCGATGCCAAAGCGGCTCTCCTTGCCCTCCATGTTGCCGCCGGCCTGGCCGTCGGTCATCTCGATATTGACCGCTCCGCCATCGGCCAGCTGCGGGGTGCCCGCATGCTCGTTGACGGCGATGATGCCGGTGAAGATCACCAGCAGGATGAACATGGCGGCAAAGATGGCCTTGCCCTGCTTGGTGTTCTTGACGCCGATACCGAAGGTGAAGCAGCAGGCAGCCGGGATCAGCAGCAGGCTGGTCATCTCGATGATGTTGGTGAAGGCACTGGGGTTCTCATACGGATGGGCGGAGTTCACGCCGAAGAAGCCGCCGCCGTTGGTGCCGGACTGCTTGATGGCGACCTGAGGAGCCGCAGGACCCTGGGGCAGGAACTGCTCGGTGACCACGCGCGCGCCCTCGACAACCTTGCCGTCGACCTTGACCGTGTCGCCCTCGATCTGGGCGCCGTCGAGGACGCTCCAGCCGCCGTCTGCATTAGGCTGGACAGCGACGGGCTCTACGAGCTCGGCCTTCTGAGCCGGCTGGAAGTTGGAGATGACGCCACCGGCAGCCAGGCAGATGCCGAACACGAGGTTCAGCGGGATGAGCGCATACAGGACGGTGCGGGTGAGGTCGACCCAGAAGGAACCCAGACTCTGCTCCTTGACCTGACGGAAGCCGCGGATCAGCGCGAACATGACCGCAATACCGGTGCCGGCGGACAAGAAGTTCTGCACGGTGAGGCCCATGAACTGCACAAGGTAGGACAGGGTGGTCTCACCGGAATAGGATTGCCAATTGGTGTTGGTTATGAAGGAAGCGGCCGTATTGAACGACAGGTCCCATGACACACCCGGCAGGTGCTGGGGATTGCCTGGCAAGAAGGGCTGAAGCGCTTGGAGTGCCACAAGGGCCACGAGGCCGATCCCCGAAAAGACCAGCACGCTCGCCAGATAGCGCCTACACCCCATCTGCTCTGCCGCGTCGATGCGAAGCAGACGATAGACGCCACGCTCCACAGGAGCAATCACAGGCGACAGGAACGTATGCTCGCCATCCATGATATGGGCCATGAACCGACCGAGCGGAACGGCCAGGACGACGAGCACGGCAAAGTACAAGATGTACTGAATCGCAGCGTCCATAGTTTACGAATCACTCCTCATCAGAATGTAGATGTAATAGATAAGGAGTCCGATGCAGACGACTCCGATAATGGGAATGAGGATGTCCATTACCGCCCCTTTCACGCGCGGTCCGATGTCTCGGACGCCTGCTCTCGCAAGCGCCTGGGGACAGTAAACGCTTCTAGAGATTAAAGAGGCGTGAGGGCCGGGGCTCACGACCTTAAGATGCCGTAAAGATGCAGGTAGAAAGCACTATTGCGGCTGCAGTGCGCCTATACTCGACCTCGCGAGCATACAGTGGCGTCCTCGCCGCGTATGCACGCATGGACAACGTTTCAGAAAGGCTACGCTATGCAGCGCGACGCATCGGACACTCGCGTCAATCCAGACCTCATCCTCAAGGCAATTGAGAAAGACGAGGTCGCCGATGACGCTCGAACCAGCCGGGGACACCTCAAGATTTTCTTTGGCTACGCTGCTGGTGCAGGCAAAACCTATGCGATGCTTCAAGCCGCCCACGCCGCCAAGCGGCGAGGTGTCGACGTCGTCGCGGGATACATCGAGCCGCACGAACGTCCGGCAACTGCCCATCTTGCACAAGGGCTTGAGAACGTGCCCTGTAAACTCATCGAGCACAACGGCATTGCGCTCAGCGAGTTCGATCTAGATGCGGCTATCGAACGCGCCCCTCAGCTCATCCTTGTCGACGAGCTCGCCCATACGAATGCGCCGGGGTCTCGCCACGACAAACGCTATCAAGACGTCGAGGAACTTCTACATGCAGGCATCGACGTCTATACGACCGTGAACGTTCAGCATATCGAGAGCCTAAACGACATGGTTGCATCCATCACCGGCGTTGTCGTGAGCGAACGAATCCCCGACCGCATCTTCGATGATGCCGACCAGGTCGAGCTCGTTGACATAGAGCCCGAAGACCTACTTGAGCGCCTTCGCGCCGGCCTCGTCTACCGTCCCGCACAAGCCGAGCGAGCGCAACAGCATTTTTTTACCGTCGAGAACCTCACCGCACTCCGAGAAATCGCGCTGCGCCGCTGCGCCGATCGCACCGGCCACCTCACAGACGCCGCACGCGTGCTGGGAAACCGTGACTACTACACCAGGGAGCGTATCTTGGTCTGTGTCTCCCCGGCGCCGACCAATCCCCGCATCGTCCGTGCCGCCGCACGCATGGCGAAAGCGTTTCGCAGCGAGCTCGTCGCCCTGTTCGTAGAGAGCCCGCGCACGCAAGCCATGAGCGATGAGGCCCGCGCCAAGCTTGCAGCCAATATCGCCCTAGCCGAGCAGCTCGGAGCACAGATGGAAACCGTCTATGGCGACGACATCGCGTTTCAGATCTCCGAGTTCGCACGCCTGTCGGGTATTTCGAAGATCGTCATGGGGCGCACGGGCGAGCGCAGCAGCGTCCGTCAGGCCCTCTTCGGCCGCAAATCTCTCGTAGAACAGCTCATAGCATTCGCCCCGAACCTCGACATTTACATCATTCCAGACCAGTCGACTCCGCCCTCCCGGCCCAAAGGACGCCGCCGTGCGCGCGCCCTGCAGCCGCCCAGCAGCCGAGACGCGCTTCGCACGCTGGCCTTCTCTCTTGTCGCCACGGCGATCGGCACGGCTTTTCGCCATCTGGGATTTGCCGATTCCTGCATCATATCCCTCTATATCCTCACGGCCCTGCTGACCGCCGTCACCACGACGGGGCGTATCTGCACGATCGTATCGAGCATGCTCTCTGTAGTGCTTTACAACTTCTGCTTCGTCACGCCTCTGTTTTCGCTCGCCAGCTACGACCGAAGCTATCTGGTCACGTTCGGCATCATGTTCGCTACCGCTATGGTCGCCGGCGAGTTAACTGCGCGCATCGCCGACAACGCCCGTACCTCCGCCGAGAACGCATTCAAAACGCGCGTACTCCTCGAAACGAACCAGCTCTTGCAGCAAGCCCATAGCGCGGAGGAGTGCGCCCGCGTCGCCATGAACCAACTCATCAAACTGCTAAAACTCGACGTGGTCTTCTACACCGCCGAACACGGCACGCTCGGCAAGACGCTCTATGAGTCCGCTGGCACCGAAAACCGATCCGCGTCGCTGTTCACCGACTACGAGCGCGCTGTTGCAACCTGGACCTACACCAACAACAAACGCGCGGGCGCAAGCACGCGGACCCTGCCCGAGGCGCGCTGCCTCTACCTCGCGGTTCGCACCGGCGACAAGGTATTCGGTGTCATCGGCATCGACCTGGAGGGGCGCGAGATCGAAGCCTTCGAGCATTCGATCGTCCTATCTATCGTAGGCGAATGCGCCTTGGCGCTCGAAAGCGACCGGGCGGCGCAAGAGCGCGAAGAGGCTGCGGTCTTGGCGAAAAACGAGCAGCTGCGCGCCAACCTTTTGCGCTCCATCGGCCACGATTTGAGGACACCCCTCACGGCTATATCCGGATCTGCAGCAATCCTTCGGAAGAGCGACGAGAAGCTCAGCCTCGAACAACGCTGCGATCTTGCCGATGCCATCTACGATGACTCCCTCTGGCTTATCGATACCGTGGAGAACCTCCTCGCCATCACACGCGTCGAAGACGGCACCATTCGCCTCAACTTCACGTCCGAGCTCATCGACGAGGTCATCGAGGCCGCCCTCAGCCATGTCGCCCAAGCATCGCATGGACGTACCGTCACCATCGAGCACACTGACGACATCCTGCTGGTACGCATCGACGTCCATCTCATCATACAGGTGCTTACGAATCTCATCATGAACGCCTTCAAATACACGCCCGAGGACTCGACTGTCACCATCAGAGCACGTCGCGAGGGTGCGTTCGTCGTGGTGGACGTCGCAGACGATGGGCCGGGTGTGGCAGACTGCGACAAGCCTCATATCTTTGAGCGCTTCTTCGCCTCAAGCAATACGCGGCCCGTGGATTCGCGTCGAAGCATCGGCCTTGGGCTGTCGCTCTGCCGCTCCATCGTGGAGGCGCATGGCGGCGCCATCGAAGTTCGCGACAACCACCCCCATGGGGCCGTCTTCCGTTTTACCCTGCCCGCCGAGGAGATCGAGATTCATGAATAATGCCGCTAAGCCACGCATCCTCCTGGTCGAAGATGACCTGACCGTTCAAAACCTCGTTTCGACCGCGCTTGACCTCCACGGCTATGTCGTGAGCAAGGTTTGCAACGGCCAGGCCGCCATCATGGATGCGGTGTCGCACGGCCCCAGCCTCATCATGCTCGACCTCGGCCTTCCCGACATTGACGGTATCGAGGTCATCACGAAGATCCGAAGCTGGTCGGCAGTCCCCATTATCGTCATTTCGGCGCGCACCGAAGATTCCGACAAGATTGCAGCACTTGACGCAGGGGCAGACGACTACCTCACCAAGCCCTTTTCTGTGGATGAGTTGCTCGCGCGCGTCCGTGCGAATTTGAGGCGCTCATCGATGGCGTCGAGCGAGTCGACAGAAGCGAGCACGTTCGACAACGGTCCGCTGCATATCGACTACGCCGCGGGATACGCGACGAAAGACGGACGCGAGCTCTCGCTCACCCCAACCGAGTACAAATTGCTCGTCCTTCTGGCGAAAAACGTCGACAAGGTGCTCACCCACACCTTCATCACCCGCGAGATATGGGGCACGAGCTGGGACAGCGATCTGGCGAGCCTGCGCGTGTTCATGCGCACCCTGCGCAAGAAGATCGAGGCAGACCCCTCTCACCCCAAGATGATTCAGACGCACATGGGTGTCGGGTACCGCATGCAGCGTCTCTAGCCCACCCCACAAAAAAGTTGCGGTGGAATACGGAGTAGATAAGGCCTTTGACAGCCAAAACAGTCCGCATTTCACCGCAACTGATGGGCGGGGTGGAGTTAGAGGCCCAGGTAGTTAGTCATGCCTTCGACGGCGAGCTTGGCGCCTGCCACGGCATGGACCACGGTGAGCGGGCCGTTGACCACATAGTTAGCGATACCCCAAAATCACTCTTTAACTCACCGCGCTCGCCCCCATATGTGCAAAGCGCCCCGCGAACGGATACTCGCGAGGCGCCTGGATGCCTGGATGTCCGGGCCTTATTTGATCCCGCGGCCCAAGTCTTCGGCAATTTTGTCTACGCCCTTAAGTGCGGCGCAGGTCTTTTTGTTGGAGCAATGTCCCGTGCAAACGCCACCTTGAGCGCAGTCGGCGCAGGTGCCCTTGCGATAAATGCGCACGCACACGGCGACAAACGCAATGGCGATAACGGCCAGCACAACAATATCGATAGGTGCCATAG
>DXZV01000037.1:0-3984 GCA_019419485.1 Collinsella sp. | reverse complement strand
ACTTTACCCCATTCTCCACCTGCCAAAAAGGGACAGGTTTATTTTGGTCGGTTTTATCTGCGGAAACGCCATATCTCCTCCACCAAAAAGCCCGAGTGTCGCTGGGACACCCGGGCTCGTGAAAAGGGGCTAATCCTTATTCGGACTTAAGCGGAAACTGCGGCGGAAGCAGTGTTGGTCTCGTCCTCGTCGGTCCAAGCGTGTTTAGGCATGGGACGGAAGATCTGAAAGAGCATCGCAATCAGCAGCACGATAGCCACAACCGTCCAGATACCAAACTGCCCAAGGACAAGCAGGTTGTAGAACTGGTTGATGAACAGGCCGATCACCCAAGCGAAGGCGCACTCGTAGCCGATGGCAATCGCGGTCCACTTGCCGGAGTCCATCTGGTTGCGGATAGTACCCATAGCGGCAAAGCACGGGGCGCACAGCAGGTTGAAAGCGCCAAAGGCAACGCAGGCGCCCATGGTCGGGAACATACCGGCAAACGCGGTCCACAGACTCGGGTCGGTCTCGGCGGCGTCGGCGACGGACAGCAGCGAGCCAGCGGTGGCGACGACGTTCTCCTTGGCGACAAGGCCTGAGACAGTCAGCGCGGTTGCCTGCCAGGTGCTAAAGCCGAGCGGGGCGAAGATCCAGGCGACCAGGTTGCCCAGCATGGCGAGCACGGAGTAGTCCATAAACTCCTCGGGGATGCCGTCCATCGCAGGCAGGAAGCCAAAGGAACCGTTGTAGCTACCAAAGTTGGAGAGGAACCAAACGACGACAGTGGACGCGAAGATGACCGTGCCGGCCTTCTTGATAAAGGCCCAGCAGCGCTCCCACACGTGCAGCGCCCAAGAGCGGATCGCCGGGAAGTGGTAGGCGGGAAGCTCCATAACAAACGGCGTCGGGCGGCCGGCGAAGAGCTTGGTCTTCTTGAGCATGAGGCCCGAGGCGATGACGGCAAAGACGCCCAGGAAGTAGAAGAGCGGGCTGATCCATGCCGCGGTGGTAGAAGAATCGCCGATGATGGAGCCCATGAGCAGGGCAATAATCGGAAGCTTGGCGCCACAGGGAATGAACGTGGTGGTCATGACCGTCATGCGGCGGTCCTTCTCGTTCTCGATGGTCTTGGTGGCCATGACGCCGGGGACGCCGCAGCCCGAGGACACGAGCATGGGGATGAAGGACTTACCGGACAGGCCAAAGCGGCGGAACACGCGGTCCATGATGAAGGCGACGCGGGCCATGTAGCCGCAGTCCTCCAAGAAGGACAGCATCACGAACAGCAGGAACATCTGCGGCACGAAGCCGAAGATGGCACCCAGGCCGCCGACGATACCGTCGCAGACCAGCGAATCGACCAGGCCACCGTCCTCGGTGCCGCCCGCCACAAGGGCGTCGTGCACCACGGTGGTGATACCCGGGACATAGGGGCCGTACTGCGCCGGGTCGATCGAGTCGGCGGCGTCACCCGCAGCCTCGACAGCTGCGTCGTAGGCGTCGCGGCCCTGGCCGAGCACATACCAACCGTCGGTGCCAAAGAGCTGGTCGTTGGTGAAGTCGGTTACCGTGCCGCCCAAGGTGGAAACGGCGATGTAGTACACGCAGAACATGATGACTACGAAGATCGGCAGGCCCAGGATACGGTTGGTAACCACACGGTCGATCTTCTCGGAGGTGCTCATCTTGGCCGGAGCCTTGGTGAGGCACTCGTCAATGATGTGGGCAATGACGCCGTAGCGCTCGCCGGTGATGATGGACTCGGCGTCGTCGTCGCAGTCCTGTTCGCACTGGGCGACCAGCTGCTCCACGCGAGCGGCCTTCTCCTTAGTGAGGTTGATGAGCTTGCAGGCGTCCGCGTCGCGCTCAAACAGCTTAACGGCGTAGTAGCGACGCTTGTTGGCGGGAACGCTCGCAGGCAGGTTATTCTCGATGTGGTCCAGAACGTCCTCGATGGAGGAATCGAACTTGTGCTCCGGCACCTGGCCCTTGGAAGCAGCGGACTTTTTGACCTGCTCGAACAGCTCCTTGATGCCCTTGTTCTTAAGAGCCGAGATCATCATGACCGGACAGCCGAGCTTCTTGGAGAGCTTGTCCGTGTCGATCTTGTCGCCGTTCTTCTCGACCAAGTCGGCCATGTTGAGGGCGACGACCACGGGCAGGCCGGTCTCGATAACCTGAAGCGCCAGGTACAGGTTGCGCTCGAGGTTGGTGGCGTCGACCACCTGGACGACGACATCGGGCTCGCCGCTCATGAGGTAATCGCGCGAGCATTGCTCCTCGGGGCTGTAGGGGGAAAGCGAGTAGATGCCAGGGAGGTCTGTGATGGTAACGTTCTTGTCGCTTAGGAGCTTGGCCTCCTTTTTCTCAACCGTGACGCCGGGCCAGTTGCCAACGTAGCCGTTGGCGCCCGTGATCAGGTTGAAAAGCGTGGTCTTGCCACAGTTGGGGTTACCCGCCAGCGCGACATGGATCTGAGAATCCGCCATTCAATCCTTCTTCCTTGTGTGCCTGCGCTGCTTTCTCCGCGCAGGCTGGATAATGTGCTTTAAAGTTGCTGCATTAAGTTAGAAATACCTAACTTTACCTGCAGAAATATACGCCGCAAGCCCTTACTGGACCTCTACGACGGCAGCCTCTTCCTTGCGGATGGAAAGCTCGTAGCCGCGTACGTTGATCTCGACCGGATCACCGAGCGGCGCAACCTTTACGACCTTGAATGAAGTGCCCTTGATGAGCCCCAGGTCCATAAGGTGGCGGCGCAGCGCGCCCTCACCGTGAAGCTTGACGATGGTAGAGCTCTCGCCTACCTTAACGTCACCCAACGTCTTCATCCTCTTGTCCCCCTTTCGGTTTTAATGAAATGCTGCGGACTAACCGACGGTCATGATGTGCATGGCAACCTTGGAATCGATGCCAAAACGTGCGCCCAGCACGGTGACGATGATATTGGCACCACTCGAGCTCACCACGTGAATCTCGCTGCCCTCGACAAAGCCGAGGTCCTTGAGGTGGTGCTTCATGTCCTGATTGCCCTTTACACGAGACACGTGCACGGTTTCGCCCGCCTTTACCATCGAGAGCGGCAAAGCCGGCATCTGCGGTCCGCAAGACATGAGTGCGCTCCTAACGTCAGTTCGTCCTCAACATCGACGCAGCAAAAGTTAACCACGTCTATGTTCGCTATAGTAAACTAACACGTGGTTAACTTTTTGAAAAGGGTCCCTATTCAGTTTTCGAAAAAGTTTCCCATACGAAACAAAAGAGGCGCCGCAAAGAGCGCCTCCCAGAGATGTGACAAAGGGACTGTCCCTTTGTCACATTGTTGCGTTTAGAGCGAGAGGTTTCTGATCGACGTGACACACGAAGCCTCGTCTACGCCCGAAACGCGAAAGACGATGTCCTCGCCACATTCGCCGTAAAGCGCCATGAGGCCCATCACGTCACGGCCGTCGGTGTGGCGGTCGCCAATGCTGACCGACACGTCGCTACGATGCTTGGCAATGATGTCATAGAGCAGCGCAACCGGGCGGGCGTGTAGTCCCAACGGATCTTTAATCGTCTTTGTAAACTCGACCATGTCCCCTCCCACGACATCACACATTCGGCCGGCAAACCCAGCCACGTGGTAGTTATTGTAGCGTTAGATGCTTATCGAGGGCCCCTCCGGATACCCCGTGGTCAAAAAGTGGCAAATATGAGTACTGTTACAAATTTAGTAGCAGCAAAATCGAGAGCAAATTGCCTAGCTTGAGCGATTCGAAGAGGTTGAAAGCCGTCAAACGCCCTTTAAAGGGAGTTAGATAAATCGATTTTGAGCCCATTTTCGCTCAGAGCAGGCCGAAAAATATGGCACTTCTTTTGCAACAGTACTCATATTTGGCATTTTTTGACCACGGGGGCCAAGACCATGCCCCAAAACACAAAAGGAGGGGCCTCGTAAGGGGTGGCGCGCGCAGACGTGGTGTAAGAGCGTCCCGAGGTCCGTCGCTGCAAGTC
>DXZV01000036.1:1760-13469 GCA_019419485.1 Collinsella sp. | reverse complement strand
CCAAAGTGCTTCGCGTGCTGAATGAGCCGACGGCCGCAGCTCTTTCCTTTGGTCTTGATACCGAGAAGAACGGCATCACGCTTGTCTATGATTTGGGCGGCGGAACGTTCGACGTGACGCTTCTTAAGATAGAGGACGGTTGCTTTACGGTTATCGGAACCGATGGCGATAGAAACCTGGGCGGATTCGATTTCGATAACGCTCTAATGTCGTTTGTGGCAGAAGAACTCTCGAAACAGGGTGCCGGTAATATTCTCGATGATTATCTGATAAGTGCCGAGCTTCGAGAGAAATGCGAAATGGTTAAGCGCACTCTTTCGAACGTGCCAAAGGCAAACCTCCATATTTCGAAGAACGGAAAGCCTTATCGTGTGGCTATTTCTCGCGAAGATTTCGAGCGGGCGAGTAGGTCACTCCTGAATCGAACGCAGGAGCTGGTCGAGGACGTGCTCGAGGACACCGGTTATTCATGGGGCCAGATCGATCATGTGGTCCTCGTTGGTGGTTCAACGCGTATGCCAATGGTACACAAGTTAATCGAAGATATTTCGGGGATGAAACCCGAGCTTGGGGTAAATCCCGATGAGGCTGTCGCCATGGGGGCTGCCGTTCAGGCCGCAATAGAAATGGAATCGAGCATTGACGTGGCAGGATCGGCGGAAAATAGTTTGCCGGATATGCCCCTCTTTACGGCTCCGAGCGTAGTCATTGCCGATGTTACCTCGCAACCTTTGGGGGTTGTGATGCTCGGGAAAAACGGCAAAGACTACAACAATGTCGTGATTCCGAGGAATTCACCCGTGCCGGGGAGTTATTCACAGGACGCAGCAACGGTGAGTGAGAACCAGCCGTACGTCGATGTCCAGGTGACACAAGGCGATGACCCAGACTTGAACTATGTGGTCATTATCGGTTCAAAGGAAATACCGCTTCCGCCCGGGCTGCCCAAGGGATCTCCCGTCCGCGTGGTTTACGAATACGACAGAGAACAAACCGTGCATATCCGTCTATATGCCGGGGGGAGCGGCCAGCTGTATGGCGAGTTCGAAATCGACCGTGTGGCGAATATGGATGAACGGCAACTCGATACTGCCGTTAACAAGATGAAGAACATCGAAATTGGATAGGGGACACTGATGGAAGAATTTGTTGACTACTATGAAATTCTCGAACTGGAGAAGAATGCGCCGATTGAGGAGATCGAAGAGGCGATTAAGAAAACACGAAAGCGCTTCAGGCGTCTCGAAGGATCTCCGGATGCTATGCAAAGAGCAAACGCCGAAAGAATGATGCAGCTCTTAAATGAAGCAGATTCGTTGTTTCACAACAGTTCAAAACGCTTGGAATACGATGCCAGATATGATAGCGGGAAGAGTGACAGCAAGAGGGACCTGGAAAAAGACGCCCGTGCTGCAACCGCCGAGAAAGACTGGACATCAGAAGCGAAAGATTATTTCAAAAACGGTCAGAGTGCCAACGCTTGTTTTGCCGCTAGGGAGGCAACAAGGAATTGCTCAACCGATGCGGAAGCATGGCTTGTGTGGGCTCTGGCAGCATATTCGATGGACAAATATGACGAATCCATTTTTGCTGCATCTGAGTTGCTGAAGCTTGGCTCGAATCAGGCGACCGCTCATAGGCTGTTGGGCGACTCGTACATAATGATTGATAAATACGCAGACGCCGAGGCTGAGTTTCTGAAGGCCCAGCAGATTGATAAGAGCAACTATACGATTATGGCGCGCTTGGTTGATGCGCGTTATCTTCAGGGGAAATTTGACCAGGCCCTCACTATGGCGCGCAATCTTCATGAGGCACATCCGGATTATGGACCCGTCCTAAGCTCGTTATGCCGGTGTCTGGAGACGGATGTCGAGAACAAAATGAGCTCAAAGGATAATGCTGGCTATTTCACCAATATGAAACAAATCCAGCATGCTGAACTTGTCGTTAGTGAAATGCGCGCGTTGGGAAATATCGACAAGGCTGATGAGGAATGGATTGAGAAAATGGAGGGCCTTATCGACTGGGCGCGTAAAAGGCACTACATTGCACCGGCCCGATGGTTTTGGATTCTCTGCGGCTTGACCTTCTTATTTATGATAAGCGGGTCAAGTGGCGCTCCCTTGACGCTCGTTCTGTTCTTTGGGCTGCTCCTGTATGCATTCTTCTTTGTTGTACCGACCGGATGGATGATCAATGCCCGCAAATTGGGAGAGCTTGCAAAGAGGACGGGGCTCCAATAATGGACGTGCGCTGGGACCAAGCACTCGACAGCTTGGAGATGGATCGCCAAGCAATTATTGACTGTGCAGAACGGCTCAGAGCGTCTCTCGCTTCTCTCAAATCAGATTCAAGAAAAATCAAAGACTTGGCCACTGGCGAAGCTTATGCAGGATTATTCAGTGAGCTGCTGCTTGCCGTTGATAGAGTTAAGAATGAGCCGCTGTCAGAGGACTTGAGGTCTTCGATTGCGGATGAGATTATCGAGGTTTGTAGCCATTACGGGCTTGAGCCTGTTCTGTGTGACGAGACAGTTAATCTACATGAGCATGAAATCGTTGGATTGATTAAGACAGACGACGCCTTCAAAGATGGAAAGGTGGCTCGAGTAGAGCGAGACGGTTACAGGATTGGCGGAAGACTTCTCCGCCCAGCGCGAGTGGTTGTCTTTCGGCACGAAGAGGACTGATGGCCAATATGTCGCTGGAAGAGACCTATGCCGAAATGAGGCAAGCGCTCAGCGAGGTCAAGGAATGCCAGGCTCATCTGCTGGGAGCTTGTGAATCCCAATCTGCCTCCGTTGACACGTGGTTGAAGATGACGCTGAAGGAGAGACAGGAGGCAAAAACACGAGCGCTCAATAAACTCAGCATCCGGGAGAAGCGCCGCAACGCCCTTACGAAAAAACGAGTGCAGGATACCGTTGACGAGTTGCTGGCGATTGAGGAAGGCTCGGCCCTCAATGCCGCCGAGTATATCCAGATTGGATCGATGTCGAAAACTTCAAAACGTGACGATTTGTTTACGGTGCCCTTTATCGTTCCGTTGCTTGGTCACGGCAATATCGTGATGTCGGTTTCAGGCGAGGGCTGCATTTCAGACGGGGTAGTGCGCGAGGTAGAGGCCAAGACGCTTTTATCGACTTCAGCGTCGCAAGTTGAAATCATTAGTTTTGACCCGGCACTCAAAAACATCGAGGCTCCTTTTTCGATGATTGGCCGGAACGGGCAAGGCGAGGCAGCGGTCAGGTATTTGCATTCGAGAGGCGAACTCGATGCCTTACTTAACGAGCTGACCGACCGTGTGACGCAAATCAACAACGAGTTGCTGTCAGACGATGAGAGCCTGGCGGTATATCACCAACGGGTCGGAATGCCGGTCGAAAAGTACCAGCTCGTTGTGATCCACGATATGCCGATGGGAATGGCTGCCGAGCAATACGACCGTATCTGCTCGCTGATGAAGGCGGCCCCAAAGGCAGGCACTTCTTTCCTAATGATACAACCTAAGATGGACGACTTGCCCAAATGGTATTGCGAGAAGAAACGTTCCTATCCTGTTTCGGAGCGTCTTGAACTATTCTCGGGCAGTCATGCCCGATGGCTGGGTCACGATGGCTACGATGTTGAGCTCTATGAGCTTGACACGATTGAATCGGCGCAAGCCGCCGAGCGGATGGCCCGATCAGCGGCAGAGCTGCGGTTGCCCGAAGTAAAGATCGAGTCGGTGCTTCCCGCGGAGTATTGGATGGAGACGAGCGAGGACGGAGTCACGTTCTCGCTGGGTCTGCGTGGAACCCAGACAGTTGATGTCACGATTGGCTCGAATGAGACTCAAAGACATAATGCACTGATAACCGGCGCGGTCGGACAGGGTAAATCGAATCTGTTGAAAGATATCATCTACGGTTTGTGCGCCAGGTATTCTCCCGACGAGTTGGAACTCTATCTGTTTGATTTCAAAGAGGGCGTTACCCTGTTTCCCATGGCTCCCACGCCGGATTCTCCCGAGTATCTACCGCAGGTAAAGGCATTTGGGCTTGAGGCCGATGAAGACTTTGCCATGGATGTGCTGAATTCCATAGCCGCCGAGGCCAAACGGAGGGCCGCTGCGATCAAGCCTTACGGAGATAATCTGCTCAAGTATCGGCGCAATAGCGGGAATAAGATGCCGCGTATCGTTGTGGTCATTGATGAGTTCCAGCTATTTCTAGAAGGCGCGAGAGGCAAGGAAGCCTGTGAACTTTTGGAACGCATCGTTCGCCTCTATCGTGCATACGGTATTCACGTGATATTGGCGTCACAAAGTATCGGCGGGATAACCAATCTTGCCATTTCCCAGGGCAAGTTCTTCGCACAGTTTCCTATCCGTATCGGACTGAAAAACTCGCCGGCGGAGTCGCGGGCGACTTTCGGACCCTTTAACGAGGCGGCTGCCAGTCTAAGGTTCAGGGGACAGGCGATTCTGAACGAAGATTACGGAAATCCGAACGCAAATGTGACGGTGCTTACGCCGTTTGCTGAGGATGCCACGTTGGACAGTCTCAGGAACAAGTTCTATGCAATGCCAAAAGAGCACCTTGATGAACCGGTGGTTTTCGACGGAAGCACTCTGCCGGAGTTGACTGAGGCCCTCCTTGAGCAGAACGACATAGATTCAGGTAACGTGCCGAGCGCCTTACTTGGCCGGGGTGTTTCTGCTGGGTTGGCACCGATATATTTCCCGTTTGAAAGAGCTGCGGGAAGCAATATCGCTCTTGTGGGCAGGGGAACGCTGCCAGGGCTCGGTGATCTTCCGAATTCTGTCGATCTTGCGGCGTGCGTTATGGAAACGCTTGTTTTATCGCTTGCACGCTATGAGCGAGGCGCTGAGTTTGCTGTAGTGGAGGATGGCGCGCGCCATGTTTCTAATTCGACTCTGGAGATATGCGCTCGTGCGGGGGTTTCTCCGGAGGTCGTGCCTTCGGACGAAGCGGCTGCATGGATTACCAATTGTCTTCAGAGGAATGATGTCGGGGAAGAATGTGGGCGGGAGCGGTTTGTGTTGGTGCCGAATGCGGACTCACTAGGATCTTTCGACTTTGGTGCTCAGCAGAAGATTCAAAAGGTATTCCGCGAGGCTCCTATGCACGGAATCCACTTTGTCTGCCATTGGCAGAACCCCGTAGCGCTTTCAGCGCAGTTGGGTTCATCGGGACTGTCGTCTTTTGACGGCGTGGCGTGTCTGTTTGGCTCGAATGTCGCAGCGAAGCAGTTGGATGGCCCGCTGTGCCAGTGGAACGGGCAAGAGAACCGGGTCCTTTACAAGGAGGCTTCTTCGGGACGTCCCTCAATGAAGCTCATGCCCTTTGTCGCAACGCGATTATGGAGGAGGGGCGACGATGAGCAGGGATGATTTGTACGAAAGGTATCTGTCCGAAGCAGAACGATTTCTGAAATCGGAGGCGTTGACCGCCCAGCTTGTTAAGCAGGAGTGCGACCGTTGTGATCGGGAGTCGACCTCTGCGAGGAACATGGCGGGCAAAAAGAAAGCGGAGATAGATCGCCTGGCGCATCAAGCACAGGAGGCTTTTTCGCAATTGTCTAAACGACTTGCGGGGAGTCACGCGAAGGACGTCGGCGCTGCGCTTCCGAACATGGTAAGACCGATTGCGTCGAATGAAGACGCTGCCGAGCTTGCCTCTTCGTTATCAGGGCTTATCAAGAAAATCGATTGCTATATCGAGATGATTGAAAAAGACACGTCTGTGAACGAGTTGAGTCAGCGATCTTCAAATGCACTGGATGCTCGACGGGCGGCTCTTGACCGGAAGCGTCTTCTGGTGGAAGAAGAGAAGGCGATGCCGGATCCTCTTCCCGTTAAAGCCGAGGAGTCGAAAGGCGGCTGCCTTTCTCAGGCGGCGGTTCTATGCGTGTGCTGTATTGGGGTAATTTCGCTTATTGCGAATGTGCTATTTGGGTTGTTGTGACAACGGAAAGGAACAGAAATGAGTCAGAACATCGGCCAGCTCGTTGCAGAGCTGAACGCGTTGGTGTCGAAGATGGAGACGCAGCGAGGTCTGTGCGTCACGGTGGCGGACGATCTCGATTCACTGCACAACATGCTTAACGCGGCAATGGAAGGAACAAATTCGACCGCTCAAAATGAGGCGGTTGGGCAGCTTGGAGCGGCAGCGGCAAAGCTGCTCGAGGCGGGTGGCCTTATCAGTACGGCATGCGATGTGGTCAGCACGTATGCAAGCTCGCTCTAGGCGTTTATGGGTGGCGCGGGGGCTCGTCTCCGCGCTTGCCGTTTTCTTGTTCGGCTTGGGAATTGTTCTGGTTGGTCGTATTGGCGTGAGAAAGGTCGTGAAATCCAGTGGAAGCAATTGCGTGCTGGCGGCTTGTGCAGATGGTGTTGGAGATGTGCTTGATATCTGCAATGCGAGAGTTGCTGACACGGTTTCAGGGGTTGTAGAGCAAGACGAATCTCGCTCTTCGTCCATCGATGGGAGCTCGGAATTTCAGCCAAGCATTCAAGAACGGTACTACGCCGACTTGGCGCATGGGCCTAAGGGTCCTGAGTTTCAGAAGTACATCGTTTTGCACGATACGGAGGGCGATTCTTCCCCTGAAAGTGTCATCGATTGGTGGGAGTCCAACGGCAATAAGGTAGCGGCTCATTTTGTTGTTGGAAAAGATGGGTCGATCGTTCAATGTGTGCCTCTCGATCAAATCGCGCACCATGCCGGTTTTGGCGATGCTGGGAAGAACGAGCAGTATGGAATAATCGATGAGTCTAGAGACGACAAAATCGGTATAACGCCGATAGGGGGAAGCTATCCCGATTACGGCATGAACTCTTATTCCGTTGGGATTGAGATGGTTCATGTTGGAGGATCGGGCGATTACCCCGAAGAGCAGCTTATCGCTGTCGACGGTCTAATTGCGTATATCGATGAGTACTATGGGTTCAAGAGCCAGATTATCGACCACAAGGCGTGGCGGACGGGAAATTCGGATACATCGGCGGAATTCTCATCATATCTGTCGAACTATCAAGAATATCGACGTCATGTTGATGGTTAAAAGACAGATTGAAAGGGGAGACAGTGAAGTGTCCCAAATGTAACGCAGAGATAGAAGAGGGGACAGTTTACTGCCCCTTTTGTGCTGCGAAAGTATCTTCTGACGTGGGTCGGTCGACCACAGAGAATGAGCGGATGCCATTCGATGCTAAGGATAATGCGAAGGGGAGGGCAGCGGCGGAGGATTCTGGCAACGAACTAGGTAAAAGAGTAATTGGGTTAATTGGCGGATTCGATTCAAATAAAATCGTGATAATTGGCCTGGTGGCCGTTATCGTCGTTGGCGGCTATTTCGTCTGGAGTCGATTCGGGAGCAGTCATCTTTCATCGGAATCAGCTCAAAGCCATCAAAGCGCGATATATGAAACAGATGCCGATGAAGCCGAGCCGGAAAATTCATATGAAGAAGATGCGGCTGACGGTGAAGGCGAGGCAGAATTGACGGTGATGTCCAGTAATTCAGCCGCCTTTCCCGAGATGATGGTGAATGTTAAGGTAACGGGATCTTCAAAAGGGATGCTATCAAAGCCAGAGAATTGGGTCGTTAAAGAAACAGGGGTGAGCGGTGGCCAGGCTTCGATCATCCCTCGGAGCGTTGTGGTTGACTCGGACGGGATTTGCAAGCTCGCATATCGGTCGACGCTCGGTAGCGATTCGGGTGATAGCCGTACGGTTGTCGTGTCATATATTGATGATCAATCACATAAGGTTATGGATAGCTTTTCCTATTACTGTGATGCGAAGAGTTCGACGGTAGACGGTTACTTACTTTCTGAAAGCGACTCACGGCGTTATACCGAGGCGGAGATTAAAGAAATGGGTATGAGCACATGGGAGCTTTGCTTGGCAAGAAATGAAATATATGCACGCCATGGTCGCAAGTTCAAGAATGAGAAGATTCAAGAGTATTTCGACAATAAGGATTGGTATGAAGGCATATACTCGCCTGAGGAATTTGATGCGATGACATCACCGCTTAATGATATCGAGAGGGCAAATGCCGAAACGATCCAGTCTTACGAACGTGCTATCGGATCTGAATTTTTAAATCCATAACATAACTTGTGGCAAAGACTAGGCAAATGAAGAAAACGGGCGCGAGTCTGCGTGACCCGCGCCCGTTCACTGGGGGCTGTTTGTGACTACCATACTATCCGTGGTCGCACGCGGTGCACCCAAAAGTCCGGCGAGCGGTGCAAAAGCGCTCATGGACGGCAGACAGACGGCAACATGTAACAAGCGTATTACAGGTGCTTCTCCAACAATGCCTGCAGCCTTGCCTTGGGCAGCGCGCCAACGGAGCGGTCAATTTCCTCGCCGTTCTTAAAGACGATCAGCGTGGGGATGCTCATGACGCCAAACTTCATGGCCAGGTCCTGGTTGTCGTCGACGTTGCACTTGGCGACGGCAAGCTTTCCGGCCAGCTCGTCGGCGACCTCGTCAACGATGGGCGAGAGCGAGCGGCAGGGGCCGCACCACGGTGCCCAAAAATCAACCAGCACGGGAAGGCTGTCGTTAACGACGGAATCGAAGTTCTCGGGGGTAATCTGCTTAATGTCAGCCATGGTGACCTCCATAATGTGACGCGGCTTAGCCGCGTAAAACTCAGTACGACCGTGCTTATACCCAGCGGCCCGCAAAGCAACCACTCGAGGTCGGCTCTTTTATATAATGGTGGGCACGCAAACGATTGGAGAGCGCATGCCCACGTCACAAAGCCAGAAAAAAGAAGCCATCGCCCAGGCGACCGAGCAGGAGCTCGCATCGCTCGCGGGTCGTGGCGTGCGTATCGCGGGCAACGCGTGCTCGCCGATTGTGCTGGTAAAAGGTGATTTAGACGATGCCGAGCGTGCGGGCGGCGAGCTAGCTGCCGGCCCGGACGGTGCCGCGCTGCGTAAGGCGCTCGGTGCCATCGGCTACGCGCCCGAGGATTTTTGCGTGCTGGCGAGTGTTGCCGGCGCGGGCGACGGAGCGGTTGCGGTGGGCGAGGGCCTACCGTGCGAGCTGTTTCGCGAGGCGCTCGAGGCCTTGGACCCCGAGGCTGTCCTGCTGCTGGACGATCGCGCTGCCGATACCATGCGCGAGACCTATGCCGACATGCTCGTGGCAATCGACGACTTCGATACCGCCATGCTCAAGCCCGGCTTGGTCGCTCATGTGCAGGGCCGCCGCGTGCTCGCGCTCGACGGTTTTGAGGCGGCGCTCACCGACAAAGCTGCCAAACAGCGTATGTGGGCCTACATCAAGCAACTGACCCCGGCCGCCGCGCCGCTGTAGCAGGCCGGCGCCGGCAAGGTGGCCCCGGCGGGCCGAGCACGCTGGCAGCTTGTCGCGTCCCTACATCACGGCGCGCAGCTCAAATCGGTCGCCGTGAATGCGAAACTGGCAGTTGCCGTTCATGCGCTCGACGGCAAGCTTAATGCTCTTGGTTCCAAAGCCATGCCCTGCATGCTGAGCCACGGGCATGCCGTCAACCATGCGCGGTGGGCGTCCAAACGTGTTGGAGACCAAAAGCAGCAGCTGTCCGTCCTCGTAACGCAGGTCCAGATCGACAAATCGCCTGCCCTGGGGAGCGTCACTTGCGGCGACGATGGCATTGTCCAGGGCATTCGAGAGCACGCTAAACAGGTCGACGTCGGCTACATGGACGTTCTCGGGCACGGCGGCGCGCAGGTCGGCGGCAATGCCGTTTTGCTGTATATCGGAGCTAAATGACGAAAGCACGATGTTGACCGTCTCATTGGCGCAGTAGCGGCGCACGGCGGTGCGGTCGTTGGTTTCACAGAGATCGTCAATGCGCTCGAGTGCCTCATCGATGTGACCCTCTTCGATTAAAACCGCAAGGCCGCGCAGAAAGTGCCGCATGTCATGGCGCAGAACCGAAAGCTCGCGCGCAGATTGGCGCCAAGCCTCGAGTTCTTTGATGGCTGCGCTATCGCGGGTCTCGAGCATCCAACGTTCGCGCTCGGCGGTTTCCTTAGCCTCGTATTCGCGCAGGTACACAGCAAGAAACATAAGGTAGAACGCGCAAAGCGCAAACGCCAAAAACTCAACCGTTACCACGGAGCCGGAGTGGAAGAGCGTGGTGTAGACGTTGGTGGCGTAGTCAAAGATGTAATAGACGAGCGGCAGGATGAGCAGAATCTCGAGCTCGGTAGGGCTTTTGACTGCCAGACGCGGACCAATGTCGCCGGCCCAGTGCAGCAGGATTGCAAAGACGGCGAGCGTGGTGACAATGCGTGCCACGTAGTACGCGATTTGCGATCCGCAGGCGGCGAGCGCGGCGATGCCCATCCAGTTGCTAAACTGGCAGCTCAGGTAGGCGCTGGTGACGCCTAGCATAACGAGCAAAGGGCTCAGCCGATAGCGCGCGCACAGATAGATGACGAGCGGCAGATGCACGACGAGCGGATACGCCTGACGGGCGAAAAGCTCGCCGCCAACGGCATTGGCGAGGCCGAATGCGCATCCGGTCACGACGCCAACCATCAGCAGCTCAAACACATGACGCCGGTTAATCTCGATGCCGCAAAGCGCTGCCGAGGCAAAAACGCCAAAAAGCAGGGTCGTTGCGTGGTGGATTGCCCAAAGCAGCATTTCGGCCGTGGGGAGCATCAGCGCCTCCCGCCCTCGAACCGTGCCGCAAAGTAGGCATCCTGGAATCCCTGCTTGCAGCTGCGCGCCAGCGGGATGCACGCGCCCGAGCGCATGACGATATCCGTGCGGTTGAAGTGGTCGATATTGCGCAGATTGACCTGGTAGCTGCGGTGGCATTTAAAGAAGGCCGCGTTTTGGGTCAGCTGGTCCTCGACGCTGCGAAACGGCTCGAGCGCCTCGATATCGCGTCCGTCGCGCAGGTGGAACACCACGTGCTTGTTGCGGGCCTCAGCGTATTCGATATCGGACAGGCGAAGGGCGTGGTAGCCAAAGGACGTTTTGATGACGAGCTCTTCGATCGCGGCCGGGCGCATGCTCGAAAGCTCGTCGAGCAGTTGTGCCAGGCGCTCGTAGGCTACAGGCTTGAGCAGGTAGTCGAAGGCGCGGACCTCATAGGATTCCAGCGCAAACTCGGGCGAGGAAGTGAGGAACACCAGGCGCACAGCGGTGTCGGATTGGCGTAGCTCCCGCGCAGTGTCCATACCGTTGACGAGTGGCATGATCATGTCGAGCAGAATGATGTCGGCGCGCGATGCGGCATGGCGGGCCAGCAGGTCCTCGCCGCGTGTGACGAGCGCAACGTCGACTGCCGTGCCCGTCTCGGTCGACCAGCGGTCGATCATCCGATGCAGTCTATCTAAAAAAGCGACGTCGTCGTCGCAGGCGATAATTCTGAGCATATTGAGCCCCCTTAGTATCTCGATTTTGCCATATCGGACGCTTGACGCTCGCGGAGGAACGTCCCGTTTGCGCCCCACGGTGCGCAACTCGCGCCAGGCGGTGGGGTGTCAGTTTGGACGGCAGCACAATACTCCATGGATACACATGTCAATCGATGCCGGCGGTCGGACGGGGAATCAAACCGGCCGCCGGCGCCAAGCATCGGCAGTGCACGGTTCGTGGCCACGCCTTGGCTGCAGTCGAGATTCCGTCTGCAGCCCCTTGGGCCAGGGCAAAACTATCCGCCCGAATCGTGCGGCGGG
>DXZV01000036.1:362-1681 GCA_019419485.1 Collinsella sp. | reverse complement strand
AAAATGGACCCGCCGCATGATTGAATCTATATTTCAACTTTACACCTGGCTTTACAGCTGTCTTGTCAGCTGTAAAGCCAGGTGTCATACTAAAGCCCCAAGATTCGCCAAAAGAGAGGGGCCTTGATGGCACAGAGCGCGAACATGGATGCATCGGAGCTTGCACGCGATATCGCGGCCGGCCTAGCATCGGCAACGACGGCAACGGAGCGCGCGGCACTGGTGCCCGCAGAGCTCGTCGAGGCCATTCAACAACTAAAAACCCAACGTGACGCGGTGATCCTGGCGCACTACTATGTGGCGCCCGAGGTCCAGGCCGTTGCCGATTACGTCGGCGACAGCTTCTACCTGGCAAAGCTCGCCAAGAGCCTGCCGCAGCAGGCTATCGTGCTGTGCGGCGTGGAGTTTATGGGCGAGAGCGCCAAGCTGCTCAACCCCACCAAGACCGTGCTGCTGCCCGAGCCGGGCGCGGACTGTCCCATGGCGCACATGGTCAAGCGCGAGACGGTCGATGCGGCGCGCGCCGAGTACGGCGACGACCTGGCCGTGGTCTGCTACGTCAACTCCACGGTCGAGATCAAGAGCTGGAGTGACGTGTGCGTTACCAGCTCAAACGCCGTCAAGATCGTCTCCGAGCTGCCGCAGCAGCACATCTTGTTCATTCCCGACCAGAACCTGGGCCGCTTCGTAGCCGAGCAGGTGCCCCAAAAGCACGTCATCCTCAACAACGGCTACTGCCCGCGCCATCACATCATCACCGTCGAGCAGATCGTTGACGCGACGGAGGCCCACCCCGACGCGCTCGTGCTGGCGCATCCTGAGTGCAAGGCTGACGTCCTGGCTGAGGCCGACTACATCGGCTCCACCGCCGGCATCATCAAGTACGCCGAGGAGTCGGACGCGAGCGAGTTCATTATCGTGACGGTCCGCGGTGTGCTCTACGAGCTCGAGCGCCGCTGCCAGGGCACCGGCAAGAAGTTCTACTTCCCCGCGGTGCAGCCCACCTGCGTCAACATGGATCTCATCACGCTCGAAAAGCTCGTGCGCTGCCTGGAGACGGGTGAGGGCGAGGTGCAGATCGGCGTGTCGGACGAGACTGCCGACCAGGCCAAACTTACGCTCGACCGCATGCTCGAGTACGCAGCACGCTAGAACAATGTGGCATGAGGGACGGTTTCTTATGTCACATTCAAGGGAGAGGATTCCTGTGGAAACCAAGCAATACCCCGATATGGAGTGCGACGTCGTCATTGCCGGCTGCGGCGTAGCGGGCCTGTACGCGGCGCTCAACCTGCCGACGAGCACGCGCGTGATCATGC
>DXZV01000036.1:0-352 GCA_019419485.1 Collinsella sp. | reverse complement strand
CTCCAAGGGCGCGGTCGACGAGTGCGATTCGATGCTCGCGCAGGGCGGCATCTGCGTGCTGCCCGAGGGCTCGGACTACGATGCCTTCTTTGAGGACACCATGCACGCCGGCCACTACGAGAACCGCCGCGAGAGCGTCGACATCATGATCCGCTCGAGCCGCTCGGTCATTAACGACCTGCTGGCCATGGGCGTGGACTTTGAGCGCAAGGCCGACGGCAGCCTCGACTTTACCCGCGAGGGCGCACACAGCCGCCCGCGCATTGCCTTCCATGCCGACATTACGGGCAAGGAGATCACAACCAAGCTGCTCCAGGCCGTTCGCAAGCTGGATAACGTGCAGATTTTGGAG
>DXZV01000035.1 GCA_019419485.1 Collinsella sp. | reverse complement strand
GGCCATGGCGCACATCTTGCCGCGGTCTCGATCGAAGTCGAAGACGTCACCCGGCTTGTGCCCGTGATGGCAGCGGCATGTGCCCATCCGGTCCACGCAACTCACGCGGATACGTGGACGCTTTCCACGCGGCGCGCCGAGCGGCTTGTTCTCGCCGGCGGACCCGGCGGCAGCGTCCTCGCCAGCATTACTCATGGTCAATCACATCCAGGCAGGCCTCGATGGGCAGGCCGGCAGACTTATCCTCCTGCGCAGCATTGCGCTCGATAAGCTCGGCCACCACGCGCATGGCATCGGCCGTGGCGCGCTGAAGCGTCCAACCGCTCATCACGCGACCCATAAGCACGGCCGAGAACGTATCGCCCGTACCCGGGAAGTAGACCGGGATCAGCTCAAAGGGAATCGTGAAGTACTCGCCCGCCACATGGTCGTAACCGATAACCGCGTTCGTGCCATTGACCACGGCGCTCGTAATGACCACCGACTTGGCACCCAGCTCGCGCACGGCGTCCACAAGGGCGCGGGCCTCATCGGGCGTGATCTGTTCTGCAATAGGCGTATCGGTGAGCAGACAGGCCTCGGTGTAGTTGGGCACCGCGTAGTCTGCGCACTCCAGCAGGTGCCGCATAAGGCCAATCGTGGACTCGGGCACACCGGCATAGAGCTTGCCGTTGTCGCCCATGATGGGGTCGACGAACACCTTGGTGCCCTTTTGCGCGCGGCGGTGGCAAAAGTCCGAGATGATACGCGTCTCTTCCTCGGTCACGATAAAGCCGGTCGAGATGGCGTCAAACTCAAAGCCGAGCTCCTCCCAGATAGCGAGGCTTTGACGCACGTACTCGGTGGTGTCGTGGATGTAGAACTTGGGGTAGTTGAGCGTGTCGGAAACGAGCGCCGTCGGCAGGTTATGGATACGGTAGCCCATGTGCGACAGCACCGGCAGCATGGCAGAAAGCGCGACCTTGCCGTAGCCGCACATATCGTTAATCAGCAGCAGCTGAGTGTTCTTCATGAGGGTCTCCCTTGTTTCGGGTGCGGCGCGGCAGCACCACAGTGCGACTAAGTGTAGCGCAGGAGGCATCGTGAGCGGTCGCTAGGGTCGCGAAGAGCGCATTGTTGCGGATAGGTTTCGGAAATGGGGACTGTTTGCTCCATAACGGCCTAGTTGATACTACTCATATAGTGCCATTTCAAAACTATGCCTATTTACTACGTTTAACCGCCCACCTCCAACCACAACAAATTTCGCTCCGACAAAACCGCAGGTAGATAGCTTGCGCTTTTTCAGAAACAGCTGTTGTGGTCGGGGATGCCGGATTCATCGTAGTAATTAGGCATAGTTTTTGGCGAGGCCGCTTCGAAAGGCGTCATCGCAGCCCAAAGTAATCCCTTTTCCTCCGTCCCCAAGGGATCACATGCACCGAAGCGGACCGTGGCGGAATCACATGTTGAGGACGGACAGCGAAAACGCTCCTAAGCGAGCAAGGTGGCGTGAAAGAAGAGGGCATAGGCCTTGTGGCCATGCCCGATGATTGAACGCCAGATTGCCGCTTAGGAGCGTTTGCAGCGTCGAGCGGTTACGGCGTTTGGCAAAACGCCGTAACTATAAGTTTGGTACCTTGACATTTATTTACCGTGCCCCTAGATTGGTTAGGCACAAAACAATTCCTCTACCTAACTAAAGAAAGGAGCGGCACTAATTCATGTGCGATGAACCTCTTAACCTTTGTTCGCATGAGCCCGGCGGCGACCCGTCACAGCCGGCGGATGTACCCGAAGCGGTTAGCTCAGAAGACAAGCTTGCCAAGCGCATCCTCAATGGCCTGGGCTTTTGCGGCCATTACATGCATTTTCATGGCGGAGGCGTGTCCGGCAAGGCGCCCATCATCTGCCTGCTGGCCAAGCAACCCGGCGGCGAGATGTCGCAGCAGGAGCTCGGCATGCACTTCGACCTCAAGCCGGGATCGCTTTCCGAGATCCTGTCCAAGCTCGAGCTCAACGGCCTCATCGAGCGCAGCCGTAACCCCAAGGATCGACGGCAGCTCACCATTCGCCTGACCGAAACCGGCCGGGAAAACGCCCGCATCGACCAGGCGGCCCGCATTCGCTTTAGAGAGCAAGCCTTTAGTGCCCTCACCCACGACGAGCGCGAGCAGCTCGCCGAAATGCTCGAGAAAATCCGTGTAACCTGGGAGGAACTGGATGATTAAAACCCTCATGGGCAGCATCCGCGACTATATGAAAGTCACCGTTGCCACGCCGTTGCTCGTGCTTGGCGAGGTGCTCTGCGAGATGCTGATTCCATTTATCACCGCCAACCTGATCGACGCCATCAAAGACGGCGCCACCGTAGCCGAGATGCTTCCCACCGCGGGCCTTTTGGTGCTCATCGCGCTGACATCGCTTGCTTTTGGCGCCGCGGCAGGCGTCACCTGCAGCCATGCGAGCTGCGGCTTCGCCAAGAACCTGCGTCACGACCTGTTCTACAAAATCCAGACGTTCAGCTTTGCCAACATCGATGAGTTCTCGAGCTCCTCGCTCGTCACGCGCCTGACCACCGATATCAACAACGTGCAGCAGGCCTTTATGATGATCATCCGTATCGCCGTGCGCGCGCCGCTGGTATTGATCTTCGCCTTTACCATGGCGTTTATCATGGGCGGCAGCGTCGCCATGGTCTACCTGGTCATCATTCCGCTGCTGGGCTTTGGACTGTTCTTTATCATCTTTAAGGTGCGCCCCATCTTCTCGCGCGTGTTCCACAAGTATGATGCCCTTAACGAGTCCGTCGAGGAAAACGTCACCGGCATGCGCGTGGTCAAGAGCTATGTGCGCGAAGACTTTGAGAAGGAGAAGTTCGCGACCGCCGCGCGCGACGTCCAGATGGACTTCACCCGCGCCGAGAAGCTGCTCGCCTTTAACAACCCCATGATGAACATCTGCGTCAACGGCGCGTTTGTCGTCATCATCTACCTGGGCTCCAAGCTCATCATCACGAGCCAGGGCACGCTGTTCGACGTGGGCCAGCTCTCCTCGACCTTTACCTATGGTTTCCAGATTCTCATGAGCCTGATGCAGCTGTCGATGATCTTTGTCATGGTGACCATGGCCGACGAATCGGCACACCGCATTGCCGAGGTGCTGGCCGCCGAGCCCACGATCGCCGATCCCGCCGAGCCCGTGCTCGAGGTTGCCGACGGTTCCATCGACTTTGACCACGTGAGCTTTAAGTATTCCAAGCATGCGAAGCGCCAGGCGCTCGACGATATCGACCTGCACATTAAGAGCGGCGAAACCATCGGCATCATCGGCGGTACCGGCTCGGCCAAGTCCACGCTCGTTAACCTCATCGCCCGCCTGTACGACGCCACCGAGGGCACCGTGCGCGTGGGCGGCATGGACGTGCGCGACTACGACTTGGACGCCCTGCGCCACCAGGTGGCCATGGTGCTGCAGAAAAACGTACTGTTTAGCGGCACCATTGCCGAAAACCTGCGCTGGGGCGACCCGAACGCCACCGACGAGAAAGTCCGCGAGGCGGCACATCTGGCCTGCGCCGATGAGTTTGTCGATGGCTTCCCCAAGGGCTATGACACCTGGATCGAACAGGGCGGCTCCAATGTTTCCGGCGGTCAGAAGCAGCGCCTGTGCATTGCGCGCGCCCTGCTGCGTCGCCCCAAGATCTTGATCCTGGACGACTCCACCAGCGCCGTCGACACCAAGACCGACGCCAAGATTCGCGCAGGGTTGGCAAGCTATCTGCCCAACACGACCAAGCTCATCATCGCCCAGCGCATCAGCTCCGTGCAGGACGCAGACCGCATCATCGTCATGGAGGGCGGCCGCATCGCGCAGATCGGTAACCACGACGAGCTGCTTAAGACGAGCGAGATCTACCGCGAGACTTTTACCTCGCAAAACAAGATGTCTGCCGAGGGCGAAGGGGCCGTCGAGGCCGACACCGAGGCATCCGTAACGCAAGCTCAGACCCAGGAAGGAGGCGAGGCACATGAGTAAGGCAACGACCGCTGAGCGCGCGCTCAACCGCAAGGGTGGCACCATGTCGCGCCTCATCAAGACGCTCTTTGGCTTCTACCCCGTGCTTTTGCCCCTCGTCGTCGTCGGCGTGGTACTCTGCGCCATCATCAACTCCATCGGCGCGACCTTCCTTCAGAGCGCTCTGCAGATTATTAGCGAATCGTGGCAGTCGGGCGATTGGGAAGCCGCACAGCCCAAGATCGCACAGCTCGTGACCACCCTCGCCTGCATCTACGGCGTCGGCATCCTGTCCTCGCTGTTCTGGAACCGCGCCATGGCCATCGTCACGCAGGGCTCGCTCGAGAAGCTGCGCGAGAAGATGTTCAACCGCATGCAGGACCTGCCAATTCGCTACTTCGACACGCACCAGCGCGGCGACATCATGAGCCACTACACCAACGACATCGACACGCTGCGCCAGATGATCAGTCAGTCGCTGCCCAACCTGCTCATGACGACCATCGTCATCGTTACGGTGTTCTTTATCATGCTGTACTACAGCGTGTGGATGTGCCTGGTCATTGTGGCCGGCGTCGCCTTTATGACCTTTATGACCAAGCTGCTCGGCTCCAACTCCGCGCGTTTCTTTATTGCGCAGCAGACCGAGCTCGGCGTGGTCGAGGGCCATATCGAGGAAGTCATGAACGGCCAGAAGGTCGTCAAGGCATTCTGCCACGAGTCTGCCGCCGAGGCCGATTTTGACGAGCGCAACGAAAAGCTCTTCGAGGTTTCCCAGAAGGCCAACATGTACGCCAACATCCTCATGCCCATCCTTATGAACCTGGGCAACCTGCTCTATGTGCTGGTCGCACTGGCCGGCGGCATTTTCCTGGCGCTGGGCGTGCCTAACCTGAGCATCTCGGGCATGGCGTTGTCCATCGCCGTCGTGGTGCCGTTCCTCAACATGACCAAGCAGTTCTGCGGACAGATCGGCCAGATCTCGCAGCAGATCAACGCCGTGGTCATGGGCCTCGCCGGCGCCGACCGTATCTTTGAGCTCATCGACGAGGAGCCCGAAGCCGACGAAGGCTATGTGACGCTCGTCAACGCTCAGGTGAACCCCGATACCTGGCAGCTCGAGGAGGCCGACCACCACACCGGCATGTGGGCGTGGAAACATCCGCACCGCGCAACCGGCGAGATTGAGTACGTGCCGCTGCGCGGCGACCTGGTCATGGACAACGTCGACTTTGGCTACACGCCCGACCACGAGGTGCTGCACGGCGTGTCCGTGTTTGCCAAGCCGGGCCAGAAGGTCGCGTTTGTCGGCGCCACCGGTGCCGGTAAGACGACCATCACCAACCTCATCAACCGCTTCTATGACATCGCCGACGGCAAGATTCGCTACGACGGCATCAACGTCAACAAGATCCGCAAGGCCGATCTGCGCCGCTCGCTGGGCGTCGTGCTGCAGGACGTGAACCTGTTCACCGGCACCGTGATGGATAACATCCGCTACGGCAACCTGGATGCGACCGACGAGGAGTGCATCGCGGCGGCAAAGCTCGCGGGCGCGGACGACTTTATCACCCGCCTGCCCGACGGCTACGACACGATGCTCACCGGCAACGGCGCGCAGCTGTCGCAGGGCCAGCGCCAGCTGATTTCGATCGCACGCGCCGCCGTCGCCGATCCGCCGGCAATGATTCTGGACGAGGCCACATCGAGCATCGACACCCGCACCGAGGCTATCGTGCAAGCGGGTATGGACAAGCTCATGGAGGGCCGCACGACGTTTGTCATCGCACACCGCCTGTCCACCGTGCGCAACTCCGACGCGATCATCTGTCTGGACCACGGCCGCATTATCGAGCGCGGTAACCACGACGAGCTGATCGCCAAGCGCGGATACTACTATCAGCTCTATACCGGAGCGTTTGAGCTGGAGTAGTTCGGCTCGCCGAGATGGCCGATTTGCCGCTCATTCGTCGGGCACGACCCTAATCAATGCCCTCCTCTTTCGCGGTAAATCGACTCATCTCAACGACCCAAACACGATGCGCCGCAACGAATAAAGCCTCCGCAGCCACACGAGCCGCGGAGGCTTTTCTATACCTTCTATTACGGGCTTACCGTTCCTCGCGTTGCGGCCCGGCTGCCTCGGCTGTCTTTACGCGGTTCTTGTCGATGTACATGTTTTTGTCGGCCTGGGAAAAGAGTTCACGCATGGTAGGCGGCTCGTCAAAATCACTGGAAAGCGCGTAGCCCACCGCATAGCTGATAGGCATGTCGGGGTGGGCCCCGGAATACTCGTTCACGTTCGCACGAACCTGAGCGAGACAGGACTCCACGGCAGCCCGATCGGCATCCCACAGCACCGCGATAAACTCATCGCCGCCGTCGCGGCCCACAAAGCAAGTCTCGGACGCCACGCGCCCCAGCTGCCGGGCAAAAGAACGGATGTATTCGTCACCCTTCTCGTGGCCAAAGGTGTTATTGACCGTATGCAGATTGTTAAGATCGAAGACGCACAGCGCAACGGGCGCTTCAGCGGAAACGGGCTGCTCCTGCCCCAAGATCTCCTCGCACTTGTTCTTGTTGGGCAGTCCCGTGGCTTCGTCGAGATAGACTTTGCTCTGCAGTTCGCGATTGAGCGCGGCAGTTCGCACCGCGCGAACAAGCTCGACCGCAAAGGTCGTCACCAAGCCCATGATGTCGATGATCACCAGGCCCTCGAGATAGTTGAGCGCCGACGCCTTCTCCTGAGAGTAGTCCTCTGCGAGTCGCGTAGCATCGTCGCAAATGCCAAAGAACTCCTCGCTCATGGCGATAATGTCAGTGTTCTCGTAGCCGACTTCGCGCACGCGGACGATCTCGGCGCAAAGCTCATCAAAATAGTTTGCAAGCTCGGTCATCTTTGCCTGATACTCATCGTCGTCGAGACGGACGAGGTTGAGGTCGTCACTTCCGTAACGCAAACCGTTGATGTATGAATCCACGGCTTTGAGCAGGTCATCTTGAGGCTGGCCCGCATCCTCGAGCTTAACGATTCGCTGCGTGGTACCGCGCACCAGACCGGCGTAGTTGACCACGCGCGCCGTGCCCTGGATATCGGAGACGAGCAGCATGACATTGATGAAGAAGAAGATGAGAACTGCCGTGAGCACCATCATGAGCAGGCGCACCGCCTGGCTGGCCTTCTTGGCGACAGAAGCATTCACAAGCTCACTCCTCCAAACGGTAAAAGCTCAGATAGCGCGCAGTGTGCCGAAATACACGCGCGGACAACTCTACCATGATGGACCGAGAGCCTCAAACTTGATGCAGCCTATGGGGCGCAGCTTAATCGGAATATTCAATGAGCTACAAGACCTCTGCTATAAGTGCTCGGCGCCCGTTTGTTTTATCACTGCAGGTAGAAAGAGCGATGATGCGCGAATCAGGGCCAACGTCATCCATGTCCGCATGCACCGCCGTCTGCGAGATATGCGTGAGCAGCGTCTGCATCGAGGCCTGGTCCAGGTTTCCCGGCCCAAAGATAATGTCATCACTCGCAGCAAACGAACACACGGCAACGATGCGCAGCCGGAACGCCCCATCCTTTGTGTAGAGCGTGCCCGTGCGGTGCAGGTCAAAGAAGCCCCTGTCTAGAAACCGATCGACATCGCCAAACATCGCACCGTTATCCATGTGGTGCGCATAGAGCAGATTGTAGGGATCGGTCATCGCGCGGCTGTTGCGCGTATCCAAAAACACCGCTCCCGAAACCGCGGACTCCCCCAACACGTTTTTGTTGAGGTATTCCTGGTTATCTTTTCCCTGAACGAAGGGATAATCGATGTTGGTGCCATCGATGGTGACCCATCCGACAACGTCGGGATTTTTGGCCATCAGATCCTGCAGGCGTGCGCAATCGTTGGTCCCGGTGGGTTTGTAGTGCAGCAGCTCATCGCTGATGAACCCGCCGTTCATAACGTTGTTTGTATCCCACAGCGAATAGCCCCCGTACAGCAGCATGAGCAGCACGAGAAAGCCGGCAAACCACGTAAGCACGCGGTCGCCGGCTCTCGCCAGCCGAGCTATGCGTTTAAGCTCCATCGGCTGTAATCCTCGCTGTTTTAACGACGATTACGACGAGGACGGAAGAAGACCACGCCCATCACGGCAGCAAACGCGACGATTGCCGCATAGGGAACGACCGTCCGAATAACATCGGTCGGAACGGTAACATCCTTGGTGTTGGTAAAGATCACCGTGGTGTCGTAAGCACCAATAGCTTCCTCGACAATAGAGCTACCTTCTGTCGAATTGGTGCCATCACCAATCTTGTACGACGTCTTATAACCGTCGCCATGATAATCCGCCTCAGTTACGGCGAATTTATCCTCCGATGAGAGACCGTAAACGATGACGGATTCCCCATGCTTAAGGCTTACGGTAACCGCAGTTCCCGACGTAGCTGGAGTTTGGCTCATGGTGGTGGCACCGTTTTTCACAGTGGCGTACTCATAGCTCTCCCCGTCAGCGCCTTTAATCGTGAAGGTAAAATTAAAGTCCTTATTCTTGTCACCTTGGTTGCCCTTGACGACCTTTGTGATGGTCAGCTTATGGGTGACATATTTGTTCAAAAAACCTGCGGTCTTCTCGCCCGAGCCTGCTTCTGTTCTAAGAATACAGCCCTTAACAACATAGCCCGAACCGCCATTCTCTTCGTTTTCTACGTAAACATCCAGGAAGAGCTCCTTGTATGCAACGTTGAGACCGTCCAGCCCTGACGGCGTCTGCGTAATTTTATATCGATAGATACCCGGAGCCTTGAACAGAGAGGTTTTAATTTCGGCACTCAGTTTGGCGGTTATTGTCTTAGTTTTCTCACCGGTATTCTCTGTGCTTGTAAGGCCTTTGTTGGAAAAATTAACGGAAGTCGGCGAAAGCGTGACGGCGTCTGTCACTCCAGCATAAACGGGCATACCGCTCGTGCTCGTAAGCTCACTCTCCTCATCCGCCGGCGCAATCGAATAGTTAAACGTCGCATTAGGCACCACGGCATTCTCATTCATGGTAAGCGTCGAGGTGATCGTAACCTTGTTGTCTTTTACCGGCAGATGCGGTTGAGCGGCACTGTCCTCCGCCCACGCGGGCGCGACAACTCCCACCAAAGCCAGCAGCATCGTGGCAGCCACAACTGCAAATGCTGTCAGTCGTCTCTTTCCAGTTTTCATGTTGTATCCTTCCTCTCGGGCATATGCCCTTAATAAAACCAATCTCCGTGCCTACAGGTTCGACCTGCGCAGCACGCTGATCACGTTGCCCTTGATCTGCGAGCGGGCAATCGGCCCGTACAGGCGGCTGTCGTGGCCGCCCTCACGCAAATCTGCCAGTACAAAGAACTCATCCGTTCCCAGGCGCACGGGATAGTCCACAGCAGACTCATAGCGCGGCGTCGGCGTGGTGATGTCGCTTTCCACAACAACAGCCCCGTTAACCATGAGCTCGCCTTCCTCGGTAATCGTGACCTCATCACCGGGACGGGCAACCACGCGGCCTAGGCGCTCTGCGCCATCCGCGGTGTATACCACCACGTCACCCTCGTTGAAGCTCTGGCTGAACCTCCAGTAGAGCATGACGTCACCCGAACAGATACGCGGGGCCATCTCGCCAGTCGTGACTGCACCCACGCCCAAGACCACGCCAAAGAGCAGCCAGAGCGTCACGACAAAAAATGCCAAGCGCGCCAGAAAACCCACGATATCGCGCCGGTCGTCCGCTTCTCCCAGATCTGGCGCCGCATGGGCGCCCAACCTCACGTTCGACGCGGCCGAATACCGCGAGCCCCGGGGTCTTCCCTGCGGGGCCGCTCGTGCGGCTGGCCCATCACCAGCATTGCTGGCGCCATGTCTTCTCATAGGCGCCCGCCCCTCTTGGAGCCGCGGCGTAAACGCAGCGCAACCATGCCCGTAGCCAACAGCACGCCGGCGGCCAAAATCGCCAGGGCATAGATGGGGTTGCGCGTAATACCCGTAGGCACCGCGACCTGTCGGGAATTGGTGGCCTTAGCTTCAACGGCAACGGTCACACGCGGACCGTTGAGCGTGCCGCTCGCACCCGTAAGCTCGGCGTGGTACCCCAACGACGAATAATCGTCTTCGCTCACGGTATAGACCGCGTTGTAATCCAGCGCCTTAATCGAAACGGTCAGGCCGTCCTTAACGGCAAACGGCACGGTCGCCTTGCCCTGGCCATCGGCCGTAAAGGCCGTCTTGTTTTCCACGGTCTCGGCCCGATCATTCGGTCGCGCCACGAGCGCATGGCTGCCTTGGGCAGACGCATCCGAATACTCGATGGCGTAGGTCTGACCAGCCTTGAGGCCCGTAAAGGTCGCCGTCATCTTAAAGTAGGCACGCTTGTCGCCCATATTGCCCGTAACGCTCTTGGAAACCTTGAGTGTGTAGGTGCGCGGGGTGAATCGTGCGTATACGCATCCCGTATGGCGATCTTTTACGTTGTACGTATAGGTGGGTGAAGACGACAGCAGCTCCGGGGCGTCCGGATTCGATAGGTCGTACCAACCCTCAAAGTGATAGCCCTCCTTGGGAGCGGCCACCGCCTCCACAAACGTGCCGTCATCCACAAAGTAGGCAACGCCCGATTATTTGTACGCGTCCTCGTCCTTGCCCGAGCCATCCCCGGCATCGATGGAGCCCTTTGCCCCCTTAAGCTTGGAGCTGACCGTGCCGCCCGTCGTTACGTTGCTCCACGTGCCATCGGCATTTTTAAGCTGGGCAACAAAGGCCTGACGATACTTCCATTGCGCCACGAACGTCGCGCCCTGGCTCTCGGGAATGTTTTCGACGGTTACCGCATCGCCCACAGCACCGGTATCCGGATTGACCTTCTTGCCCTTAATGGTAAGAGTGCCGGAATCCGTGGTGCCCTCGGGAGCTGTATGGGTCACCGTGTGTTTGGCATCGAAGCGAACGGCTTTTCCCGAGCCCGCGTACTCCCAGCCCATAAACTTCCAGTCGTCGTTTTGTCCAACGGCAGCATGGGAGGTATAGCTCGCTCCAGCGCCAGAAAGCTGTACGAAATCGCCCGTGGACTCATTGTACGGATCGTAGTGATACGCTTTGCCGCCGTTCACATCGTATTGAACGCCTGCCTTGGAAAACACGAGGTGCACTTTGTAGTGCTTTGTGACCTTGTCGACCTCAAAGCGATAGGTACCATCTTCCAATCTGGTCCAATGTGCGTCGTCGTCTGCGGAATAGAACTCGCCGTTGACAAAAGCACCGATAAAGACTGCCCCGTCATCGCGTTTGGCATCGACCATAAAGTAGGAGTTCTTCTCCTGTTTACCTACGTAGTTTTTGGCATAGGTAAAGTCCGCCGTCTTGGTATTGGCGTTATAAAAATACGTTCCGCTTCCGTTGGTCGTCGTGTATGTCTCGATGCGATAGAACTCCCTAAACGAGATATTGTCGAGGAAGTTGCCGGTCGAATTGCTCCCGTTGGCCGTGTTGTAGGCCACAAAAGCAAAGACGCTCTGGTTTTGGCCATCCGGAATGGTGTAGGTATAGTCGTAGTCAACCTTTTTGCTCTGCTCGAGCGCGTTGGAACCGTAGGAAGCCCACGCGTCGTTTTCGGACGCCATGATCCATACGCACCATTTTTCGGTATGCTCCGCATCGGCCGTCCATGAGAACGCGCTTCCGCTGGACGCATTGGCAAATCCGCCCACTTTGTCAAACTTGGTTGAATACAGGATGATCTTTTTGCTGCAGCCCGATTGGGAAAAATTGACCACATCCAAGCCGACATAGTTGTCGACGCTCATTTGAATCCATTGAACAATTTGCTGGTACTGATCGAGTGCCTTTTGATTGTCCTTGTACGGCTCGTTTTCTTGTCGCGGACCGATGATAAGGGCCATGGCGTCTCGACCCGAGCGGCCGCGGTGGTCGAGCCCCCACTCGTACTGTTTTCCCGGCTCGGTCGTCACATATTGGTAGAGCGAACTCGCCTCGTGTGCGTTGAGCTCGGCTGCATAGTCACCATCGGAGGGCGTAAACGTAACAGAATGCCCAACTGGGTCGATATAGTAGTCGTTCTTGGCAACGATCTCGATACGATGGTCCGTCTCGGTCGTACGCCAATGGGGCGAGCACAACGTAAACTTGCTGGGCCTCTGGTTCCCTAGATGTATATCCTCTTCAAAGCTGCCGTTAGCAATGTTCGTATTCTCGTTCTTAAGATTCGAGGTCGAGAACGCATAGTTTGTGAGCGTTGTCATGGTCTCGGACGAATTTTCCCAATACACCTTGGCAAAGTCGCTATAGATGTCGCGTGTGCCCTGCTTTTCCACGTGAACGTCGTTGACCAGATTACCAAACCACTCCCGGTATTGTTCGTTCTCCCCCGTAAGATTTGAATCGTAGCAAGTCAGCGCAAGCATCGTTTTGTCGGACGCTGCGGTATAGTCAGCCTGATAGGCAAACTCATCGTCTTCCTCGGGAAGATCTCGATAATAATGCGTGCTGTTGGTGCCAAAGGAGAACCAACCCTGTCCGTTAGAGCTTACGAGCCACACAGAAAGCGCGATGCGACCGTCGCTCTGTTCAAACGAAAAGTGGGATCCATCAGCACTGTTACCAGCAAATCCGCCGTTTGCAGCAAAGGGATCGCTGTAAACGGTGTACTGCTCAACGGTATTTCCCTGGGGCATCTTGACCTGCGCCTTAAGCCAAGCCCGCAGCTGCATAAGCTGGTCTTGGCCTGCGCTGTTAATCGACAGATTCTCCTGTTGAGGACCCATCGTGAGCATCAGCACGTCGTGGTCGGTTGCGGCGCGATGGTTTAGGCCCCACTCGTACGTGGCGCCGCTCTGGGTGGAAAAGGTGGTGTAGGTTGATCCAGGTTCAAAATAAAGATTGGTGCCCTGTGGCCTAAAATTCCACGCAAGCGCAAAGTGATTGCCGTTAGCTTGTTTGGTGTTCGTTTGGGGCTTGAGGAGCTGCGTGGAAAGCTCGAGCTTCATCGTCTCGCCGATTCTCTCATTCGGAGAGGTCGTCGACCAGCCAGTAGCTTGGTTAAGAAAGTTTGGGTTTGTTATAAGGTTGCCATCGTCACCGTACGCGCGCGAGGGCAACCCCCCCCCGGCCATAACGAACACGCATAAGGCCGCTGCCAACATCATAAAGGTGCGGCGCATCGACGCAATATGACCGAAAGGACCCTGCACGGGCGCATCCCCCCCAGCCGCAGCCCGAGCTTTCGCGCAAGCTGCACAAGTAGTTCGTTTAAGCTTTTTGATTCTACAACCAGCCCAGGGCAAAAGCAAAATCATGCGTGACCGATTTGCAGTCATTTTTCGCATCATTTTTCGCATTGTGCTGGTAGTGCGGCGAAAGTAGCTAAAAAGCCCTGTCCCAAATGAGCTAGTTGAGGAGTTGGGCCATGGCGTTGACGAATTTTTGGACTTGGAGGGTTGGCTCGAACGGATAGTGCAAAAAG
>DXZV01000034.1 GCA_019419485.1 Collinsella sp. | reverse complement strand
GTACGGCGCCATCCACGCCATTAAGGACATCTCCTTTAACGTCAACGAGGGTGAGATCGTGGCCCTGATTGGCGCCAACGGTGCCGGCAAGTCCACGACGCTCAAGACCGTCTCGGGCCTGCTGCGCTCTAAGACCGGCTCCATCAAGTTTATGGGCGAGGACATTACCCATACGCCCGCCGACAAGCTGGTTGGTAAGGGCCTGGCTCAGGTGCCCGAGGGTCGTCGTGCCTTTTTGCAGATGACGGTCGAGGAGAACCTGGAAATGGGTGCCTATACGCAGCCCAAGTCAACGGTGGCTCCGGGCCTCGAGCGCGTCTACGAGCAGTTCCCGCGCCTGAAGGAGCGTCGTCGCCAGGTCGCCGGTACCCTTTCGGGCGGCGAGCAGCAGATGCTCGTTATGGGCCGCGCCCTTATGAGTAACCCTAAGCTGCTCATGCTCGACGAACCCTCCATGGGTCTGGCGCCGATTCTGATCGAACAGATCTTCCAAATTGTCGAGGACCTGCACAAGGCCGGCACCACGGTGCTCCTGGTCGAGCAAAACGCACAGATGGCTCTTTCCATCGCCACACGCGGCTACGTGCTCGAGACCGGCAAGATCACCATGACCGGCACCGGCCAAGAACTGCTGCACGACGATAACGTGCGTAAAGCCTACCTGGGCGGCTAGGAGGTTCCGCCGTTCTACCGAACGGCGGACCAGCCGACGCTGCGCGGGCGCCCTGATCGACGTGCCGAAGCTCCTCACCCTTGGGGCTATGCCGCGGTACGAGGCCAGGTGGTCATGGTCCGGGAACCTCGCGATGTCGAATGACACCGCGAGGTTCGCCGCCGTCCTCGGCGACCTCGACCCCCGAGTGGGCGATCCCCACGCGCTAACGCCTGCAAACAAGGGGATCGCCAAGACGCCGCCGGGCACCTCCGTCATAGACGTGGAAGTGCGGCCGCGCTGAAGCTCTGCGCGGTGTCTGCTCGCTTATGTGCGCATCACGAAGGAAGACCAGATCGGTGAGCGGGATTGGCCCGAAGTCGAGAGATTCCCATCAGCCTCTCGTCGGTCGATGACCGGTTCACCACGCAGGAAGAGCGTGACGGAAGGTCTCGCAAAAAGGCTCCGAGCGCGGCGTGCTCATGCCCGTCGTGGTGCGCCCGAAGGGGGGGACGGCTGCTACGAGCTCGATCATTTGCGAGGAGAAGACGAACCAGTCGTTGCAGATCCAATATGGATCTCGCCGACCTCGGCAAGCTGCTCGATGAGTGGAAGCCCTGTCGGGTCGTCTATTTCAACACCACCCAGAATGATGGTGTCATCGCGCAGGTCGATCTGCGTGTTGAGCACAGCGAGGTTAAAGCCGGAGGCCACAAATCCGATAGCAGCCAGGACGAGCCCCGTGGCAACAAGCCCACCCGCTACGGCAAGGTAAATCCTTTTTACGCTGGACATGTTTGCACTCCTTCCTATGCCGTGAGCGGCGCCGCTTCGGCGCCCATGCGGCTCTTATTGCCTCGATCTTTCCAGAAGGGCGAAACGGCTTTCTTCGCCCAAAGGGCAGAGAGGCGCGCGATCTGCTTGGACGCCGTCCAGGCGCCGGCTCCCGTGAGGAGCGCCACACCGATGGAAGCGAATCCCATTCCCATCGAGGCCAAAACGTACGGAACATGCCCGATAATGATGCCGTCCACGGCGAACAGGAGCCCTACCAGGCCCGCGCCCCCGAATGCCGCGGCCACGATCCACACGCAGAGCGCAAGAACCCAAATACAGATGTAGACTGCAGCGGCAACGGCGACGAACGCGAGCAGCAGCGGAATCCATACCGGAGAGCCCACGATGGCGAGCGCCCATAGAAGTGCCGTGCTCTTGCGCTTGGTCCTCGCGATCGCGCGCGGCACGGCGGGCAGTTCGTCGAGCGTTGCCTCGGCGACCTCACCGGGCGTGCCCATGGCGGCCACAGCCTCGGCCTCCGTCATGCCGTCCTCCATACGGTCGGCGATGGCCTCCGCGTAGAACTCCTGCGTTTCCTTTACCTGATCTGCCGGCAGGCAGGCCAGAAGCTCGCCCAGCCGGTTCAAGAACTCATCGCGCGTCATGGTGCGCCCCCTCCACGTAACGGTAGATCTCCTGCACGGATGGCCATTCGGCGAGGAACTCGGCGATACGCTCGCGCCCGGCGTCCGTGATGCGGTAGTACCTCCGCAGCCGCCCGTTGTGCTCGGCGGAGCGCGCGGTGATGCAGCCCGCCTTCTCCAGGCGCTTGAGCAACGGATAGAGCGTGGATTCCGTGAGCCCCATACTCGCGGGCACGTCCTTCACGATCTGATAGCCGTAGGATTCCTCGCCCGAGACGGCCGCGAGCACGCAGGCCTCGAGGAAGCCGCGCTTCATCTGTGCCTCCATCCGCACACCTCCTTTCGTAGTATACTGTGTAACACCTACTATATGACACATAGTATATGATGTCAACAGTTGTCGTATAGGGAGTCCGGTCTGTCTGTCCCCTGCGGGTACTCATTGGGGACGTACTTAAATGAGTACCCATCGCTCAAGGTGGCACCTGGGGACGTTCCTTATGTGCCGGCACTTTGGGACACTCCTTGTCAAGGTTTTGTTCCATCGTGCGGGTTGCTATTTAACGTGCGACAATGCCGTGTGGAAATCGAAATGTCTCCCGGGGGCTATCTATGCTATACGAATTTTGTGCCGAGAACTTTGAGCGTGTGCCGGCGGCTATCGATGCCGGTGCTAAGCGCATCGAGTTGTGCGACAACCTTGCCGTCGGTGGTACCACGCCCTCGGCCGGCGTTATCAGCACTACGGTCAGCTATGCTCACGAGCATGACGCGCGAGTGATGTGCATGATTCGCCCGCGTGGCGGTGACTTTCACTACAACCAGGACGAGCTGCACATGATGGAGATGGACTTGGGTCTTGCCGTGAGCGCCGGCGTTGACGGCCTGGTCTTTGGCTGCTGCAAGCCCTGTGCCGGCGGCTGGGCGCTCGACGAGCTCACCCTCGGCGCCCTCGTGATGGCTACGGGCTGCGCGACCGAGGAGTGCAAGCGCGGGGCCATCGATATCACCTTCCACATGGCCTTTGACCAGCTCTCGCTCGAGGCTCAGCTCGATGCCATTGACACACTCGCCGACTGCGGCATCACGCGCATCCTGACGCATGGTGGTGCTGCCGGAACGCCGATCGAGGACAACCTGGAGCACCTGTCGCGTCTTGTCGAGTATGCGGGCGACCGCCTGACCATTCTTCCCGGTGGCGGCATTTCCACGGCCAATCGCGATACCGTGGCGGCGGCACTGGGCGTCTCCGAACTCCATGGCACCAAGATCGTGCCGCTGGAGGTATAACCCGTGGCGCTGGTATTTGACGTTCAGCAGGCGAGCGGTAAGCCCGACGACAACCGTCGTCCCGGCACCGCGTGCCCCTTTTGCGATACCGAGGAACTCGCCAATATCATCCGGCGCGACGGTGACTGCATCTGGCTCGAGAATAAGTTTAAGACCTTGCGGGCCACTCGCCAGACCGTATTGATTGAGTCGTCCGACCACGACGCCGACCTGGTGACCTATGCGCCGGACGAGCTGCATCATGTTATGCGGTTTGCTCTGGATTGCTGGCAGCGGATGATTGACTCCCGACAGTATCGCAGCGTTCTCATGTACAAGAACAAGGGCCCACTTTCGGGCGGCAGTCTGGTCCATCCGCACATGCAGATTGTGGGTTTGGAGCAGGAAGACGGCTATGCTTCGCTGGCTTCCGCCAATTTCGAAGGCATCAATGTCTGGCGGCAGGGGAGAATCTCGGTCAACATCTCAACCGAACCGATCATGGGGTTCTTTGAGGTCAATGTTTCAGCCCCGCAGGGAATCGCCACCAGCGATGACACGAGAGACCAAGCCGAGGCGGATCTCTTTGCCGATGCGATCCAGGTAGCTCTGCGCTATATCCTAAACGGGCACCACGGTGGTCGCGCAGAGTCGTACAACTTGTTCTTCTATCACCTGGGCGGTCGGACCATTGCCAAGGCGCTGCCGCGTTGGGTGGTTTCGCCCTACTTTGTCGGCTATCGTTTGGCCCAAGTCAATGCCGAGACGACGCTCGATATCGATGCTGAGCGTCTGCGTGCGCATCTGGAAACGCTCGTATAGCAAGACTAACACCCGCGTAATGCGGACAGCCTAGCGCGCCATGGCGTCGCGGCCAGCCTCGACCCGCTTGCGCTGGGCGGCGCGCTCCTCGCCGGTCAGGCGCTCAAAGAGGTGTCCGATAATCGAGGCCAACACCTGCTGAAACAGCGTGCCGCACATGACGGGGAATACCACTTCGCCGGGAAAATACTGCGTGGCGATGACGGCACCCGAAGAGATGTTGCGCATGCCGCAGGTAAAGCACATGGTGGTCGTTTCGCTATACGGCAGGTGCAGGGCACGGGCGATCAGGACGCCGATGATAAAGCCGCTGATGGCGAACGCCAGGATAAAGAGCGCGACTTCCAAGCGCTCAACATTCATGTGTAGCACGTACTCGCTCATAGCGGTGGAGTTGGACGCGATGACGCCCATCATCATGAACTTGCAGGCGGGCGAGAGCGCGGGGGAGAGTTTCTCGTGGCCCCAGCCGCGCGTGAGTTCATTGATGACAATACCGAGCACAGCGGGGATGGCGATCATAAAGGCCATATTCTGCATCATGTTCGGCACGTCGATCGAGACGGTGGCGCCCAGCAGGAGCTTGAGCGTAAGCGGAATCGTCACAGGTGAGATGACCGAGGACGTCAGGATGATGGTGAGCGCGAGCGGGCCGTTGCCGCCGAACATGCTGATCCACATAAAAGCGGTGACGGCCACGGGCACGCTGTATTCGAGCACAATGCCGCAGACAAGGTTGGGGTTGGAGCCAAAGAATAACGATCCCATGGCATAGGCTGCGATAGGGATAAGCACCGCCGAGACGAGCAGCGCCAAGACCAGGTGCAGCGGACGGCGGAACACCTCGGTTACCTGGTGAAAGGTGTTGCTGAGCGCACCCTGAAACGTCATAAAGGCAAACAAGGTGGGAACGATGGGCTTGAGCACGCCGATCTGCTGGGGAAAGAGCACGCCGAGCGCCACACAAATCGGAACGATGACCTGCATATGCCCCGCGAGAAACTTGCCCAGTCCAACCCATTGCTTCATATGCGCTTGTGACTCCCTTTGCTCGTGAATCCGTTTTGAATGGATATGCTAGACGCTCGCGTGCGTCCGTGCGTCAGAAACGCTTGAATATTTCGAGGCTATTACCGGCATCGTTTACCGAAACCGCGGCGTACTGCGGCGATTTGCGTCCGCGCTGCACGGTATAATAAATCCGTTCAACAGATCTGCCTGCCGAAGCGGGCATACACAGAGGACTCATCGCTATGAACCGTGAGAGGTATCGCGGCGACCTGCCCCTATCGGGGGTGGGCGCCTATGTCATCGCTTAAGACGACGCATCGCTGGGCGGTCGCTCAGCAAAACCCCGAACTCGAAAAGGAGCTTTCGGCTGGCCTGGGCATACCCGGGCTGGTGGCGCGCATTATGGTTGCGCACGGCATTACATCCATCGAGGAAGGCCAGCTGTTTTTGACGCCTTCGCTCGATCGCGACTGGGCCGACCCGCTCATTATCCCGGGCATGTCGGTCGTTGCCGACCGCGTCGAGCGTGCTATTCGCAACCACGAGCACATCGCGGTCTTTGGCGATTTTGACGTTGACGGTATTACGTCTACCTGCCTGTTGACCGAGGCACTGCGCACGTTTGGTGCCGATGTCACGCCGTTTATTCCACATCGCTTTGACGAGGGCTACGGTCTTTCGCGCGCGGCGCTCGACCGCGTTAACGAGCTCGCTCGCCCCCAGCTGATCGTGACCGTCGATAACGGTATTGCCGCCAAGGAAGAGGTCTCCTATCTGGAGAGCCTGGGGATCGATTTGGTGGTCACGGACCATCACGAGCCCTCCGACCAGGTGCCGCAGGGCGTGCCCCTGACCGACCCTAAGCTCGAGGACGAGGGTCCCTCGCGTGAGCTTGCCGGTGCCGGCGTGGCGCTCAAACTGGTGCAGGTTCTGGGCGAGCGTCTGGGCAAGCCGTCGTATTGGCGTTCGCTAATCGAGGTCGCGGCGCTGGGCACCGTGTCCGACATGATGCCGCTGACGCCCGAGAATCGCGCTCTGGTCGCCGAGGGCATCCAGCAGATGCGCGTGACGGCCCGCCCCGGCTATATCGCGCTGGCCGCGCTCGCCAAGGCCGACCTCTCTAGCATTACGGCCGACGGCCTGTCATTTTCGCTCATTCCCCGCTTGAACGCCGCCGGCCGCATGGCCGATCCCAAACTGGCGCTCGACCTGCTGCTTGCCCGCGATCCTATCGAGGCAAGCGCGCTGGCGGCCGAGCTCGAGGAGATCAACCGTCAGCGCCGCGAGATCGAGGCGGAGCTCACACGCGACGCCATGGCAAAGGTCGAGGAGACCTATGATGGCGGTCGCGCAATCGTCGTGGGTGGCGAGGGCTGGCACGAGGGCGTCAAGGGTATCGTAGCGAGCCGCCTGACCAACCGTTATCACGTGCCGGCGCTGCTCTTCTCGATCGAAGACGGTATCGCTCGCGGTTCGGGTCGTTCGGTGGGCAAGGTCAACCTGTTCGACGCCGTAGAACGCTGCTCCGATCTGCTGATTCGTCGCGGCGGACATGCGGGCGCGGTGGGCGTGACCATCGAGGCGTCCAAGCTCGACGAGTTCCGTCGTCGTCTTTCCGCCGTGCTGTCCGAGCTTCCCGCCGAGGACTTTGAGGACACCGACGAGGTTGCCGCTACTGTCGACCTCTCCGAGCTGAATATTGAGACCATCGAGCAGATTTCCCGTCTTGAGCCGTTTGGCCAGGGCAACAAGGTGCCGCTGTTGGCGGCCGAGGGCGTGACAATGTGCGATCGCGCCGTGGTGGGCAAAACCGGCGAGCACATGCGCTTCGTGGCGACCGATGGCGCCGCGAGTGTGCCGGCCATTATGTTCCGCGTGCCGCAGATCGATAAGCTCATCAATTGCGATAGCGCCGTCGACTTGGTGTTCGAGGCCGTGGCCGAGCATTGGCAAGGTCGCGTAAAGCCCAAGCTCATGATCAAGGATGTCTTGGTCCGCGATACCACGGCGCCCAGCGTTGACGACCCGGCATGCGAGCTTCGCCGCGGCGTGGAGCCTGCGGACGCCGGTCTTCGTCTGGAGTCCCACAAACGCCAAACGCTCGCCCAGCTTTCTTATACCGAGCTGACGCGCTCGCTTATCCATAGTTTTATCGGCTCGAACCAGCCGCACCGCGCGCAGGTCGAGGCGCTCGATGCCCTGGCCGATCACCAAAGTGTTCTGGCCGTTATGGGAACGGGGCGCGGCAAGTCTCTTATCTTCCATGTGCATGCCGCGCGCGAGGCAGTCCTTCGCGGGCGTGCGAGCATCTTTGTCTATCCGCTGCGCGCGCTCGTTGCCGACCAGGCCTATCACCTCTCGTCGACGATGGCTGCGCTCGGCATTGGCGTTGGCGTGCTGACCGGCGAGACCGTGGAAGCGGCGCGCGATGACGTATTTGCCGGCTTGGCTTCGGGCCGCACCGGCATCGTGCTCACGACGCCCGAGTTCCTGTCCATTCACCGCGACCGCTTTGCGCGTTCGGGGCGCATCGGTTTTGTCGTTGTCGACGAGGCGCATCATGCCGGTCTCGCCAAGGGCGGCGACCGCAGCGCCTATCTCGACATGCCCGATATCCTCAAGGCCCTGGGTGATCCGGTCGTTATGGCGGCGACGGCCACCGCAACGGCTCCGGTTGTGGCCGAGCTCGCCCGCGCGCTACCGATTACCCGTACGGTGGTCGACGAGACGGTGCGCGAGAACTTGCAGCTCGAGGATGACCGAGATCTTGCGAGCCGCGAAAACCGCCTGGTGTCAATTGTGGCGACGGGGGAGAAGACCGTCATCTACGTCAACTCGCGCGACCAGTCCGTGGCGCTTGCTAAGACGCTGCGCAAGCGGGTACCCGATTGCGCGACCCGCATCGCGTTCTATAACGCGGGGCTTGCGCGCTCCGATCGTCGCCGCGTCGAGGAGGCGTTTCGTGACGGAAGCCTCAGTTGCATCGTTTCGACCTCTGCCTTTGGTGAGGGCGTAAACCTGCCCGATATCCGCCATGTCGTGCTCTACCACATGCCGTTTGGCGCCATCGAGTTCAACCAGATGAGCGGACGCGCCGGTCGCGACGGTCAACCTGCCGTGATTCACCTGCTCTATTCGTCGCGTGACGCTCGCATTAACGAGCGCCTGCTCGACTGCTACGCGCCCGAGCGCGACGAGCTCGTCACGCTCTATCGAGCGCTGCAGACTATGTGGCGCTCCAACCGCGGCAAGACCGGAGACGACTCGTTTAGCGCGAGCGATATCGACATCGCGCAGATGTGCCTTGCCATCGATGCTCGCACGCCGGTCGACGAGCGCTCGGTGGAAAGTGGCCTGGGAATCTTCGAAGAGCTTGGTTTCTGTCGCGTTTCGGGGTTTGACGACACCCGTCGCATCGCGATGGCCGAAAACCCCGGCCGTGTGCAATTGAGCAGGTCAATTCGCTATTTGGAGGGCTTGCGCTCGCGCATGGAGTTCTCGGCTTTCCGGAGTTGGGCGCTCGATTCGTGCGCTTCTGATATGCTAGCCAAAGTTAACCGCCCGATCGTACCGCGGGCCTAGGGGAAGGGGACCTCGATGGATGCCGCAGCCCGTACCGCCCATGATTCCACCCTCCAGCCGTTCTCGGAGATGGAGCACTATAAGCATGCCGATGAGCTGCCGCCCGAGATTATGGCGGACAGCTACGACAAGCTGGAGCGCCTGTGCCTCAAATATATGAATGAGGACGACTTCTCCAAGGTGGAGCAAGCCTACTGCTTTGCCGCCGAGAAGCACTGCAACCAAAAGCGCCACTCGGGTGAGATGTACATCAACCATCCCGTCGAGGTGGCCATCATTTTGGCCGATCTCAAGATGGACTGCGATGTGGTGTGCGCCGCGCTGCTGCACGATACCGTCGAGGATACCGAGACCTCGCTTGCCGATGTTTCCGGTCTGTTTGGCGATACGGTGGCCGAGCTCGTCGATGGCGTGACCAAGCTCACCAACATCGAAGTTGACAGCATGGACGAGAAGCAGGCGCTTACACTGCGCAAGATGTTCCTCGCCATGTCCAAAGACATTCGCGTTATCATCGTCAAACTTGCCGACCGCCTGCATAACATGCGTACGCTGGCGGCCCTTCGCGAGGACCGTCGCCTGTTTAAGGCTCGCGAGACCATGGACGTGTATGCGCCCCTGGCCGACCGTCTGGGCATGAGCTCCATTAAATGGGAGCTCGAGGACCTGTCCTTCTTCTACCTGGAGCCCGATGCCTACCAGCGCATCGCGCGCATGGTGGCGGAGTCGCGCGAGGTTCGCGAGCGTTATCTGGCCGAGACCATCAAGACGCTCACCGATGAGCTCAATCGCATTGGTCTTGAGGGCTTTCAGATCAACGGTCGTTCCAAGCACTATTGGTCCATCTATCAAAAGATGAAGCGCAAGGGCAAGGAGTTCTCCGAGATTTACGACCTGGTGGCGCTGCGCGTCATCACTCATTCGGTGCGCGATTGCTATTCCACGCTTGGTGCCGTGCATACCCTGTGGCATCCCATGCCCGGTCGTTTTAAAGACTATATCGCCATGCCCAAGGTCAATAACTACCAATCGCTTCACACGACGGTTATCGGCCCCACGGCCCGTCCGCTCGAGATTCAGATTCGAACCTACGAAATGCACGAGCAGGCCGAGTATGGCATCGCTGCCCACTGGCTGTATAAGAAGTCGGGCGGATCGTCTGCCTCCAAGACTAACGATGCGCAGCGTCTGGACGACCAGATCAACTGGCTCAAGCACTCACTCGACTGGGCGGCGTCTGACGAGATCACCGATGCCAAGGAATACCTGCATTCGCTGAAGGTCGACTTGTTCGACCAGGAAATTTTTGTCTTTACGCCCAAGGGCGAGGTCATGGCGCTTCGTGCCGGCTCTACACCGCTCGACTTTGCCTACGCCGTTCATACCGAGGTCGGTAACCACTGTGTCGGCGCCAAAATCAACGGTGCGGTGGCGCCGCTCACGCACGAGATCAAGACGGGTGACCGTGTCGAGATTCTGACTAACAAGAGCTCTAAGCCGTCGCGCGATTGGCTCAAGATCGTCAAGACCCCTTCGGCCAAGTCAAAGATTCGCCGTTATTTCGCCGCCGCGACCAAGGATGACGACGCTGCCGCCGGCCGCGATATACTGGCCAAGGACCTGCGTAAGCGCGGGTATGGCATCTCTACGCCACGATCCACGCGTGCGCTCAACGCCGTGGCGGAGCAGTTTAACTTCAAGCAGCTCGAGGACCTTTTTGCAGCCGTTGGCGCGGGCAAGGTCGCCCCGCGCGCTGTGGGCAATAAGGTCGAGCAAATCTTGGACCCCAAGCCCGAGGAACAGCTCACCAAGGCCGAGGCTATCGCCGAGGTCGTAAAGCAGCCCGCTCGCGGCTCCAACCGCAAGCCGCAAAAGCGCGGTAAGAGCGCCAGTAACGGCATTATCGTCAAGGGCGAGAGCAACAGCGGCCTGCTGGTCCGTCTGGCTCATTGCTGCAACCCCGTGACGGGCGACGACATCGTCGGCTTCATCACGCGCGGTCGTGGCGTTTCGGTGCATCGCGCCAACTGCCCCAACGTCAAGGGCCTTATGGAACATCCCGAGCGCATGATTGACGTAGAGTGGGATGGTGCTGCCGATACGCTTTTCCAGGTCGAGATTGTGGTCGAGTGCCTGGACCGCATGGGCCTGCTCAAGGACGTCACCATCGCCATTGGCGATGCAGGCGGCAATATTCTTTCCGCCGCCACGTCGACCAACCGCGAGGGTATTGCAACCTTGCGCTTTATGGTCGAGATCTCGGACGCGAGTGGTCTGGATCCGCTGCTGGCCTCTATCAGCAGCGTCGACTCGGTCTACGACGCGCGCCGCCTGATGCCCGGCGAGGGTGGAGCCCAGCTTAAGCGCCGCGTTTAGTCGCGACGAACGTGTCACATTATCGATATTCGCTACACTCGAGGCATCGTTTGATGCCTCGAGTTCTATAGAGAGGAGAGGGACATGAGTGCTGTGTCCTTGGATTTAACTCCCAAGGGATCGGTCGAGATTGAGACGCTCGTAAACGGTCCCATTCAGACCAATAGCTATGCTGTTATTTCGGACAATGAGTGCGTGATTATCGACCCCGCATGGGAAGGCGAGCGTTTGGTGGAGCATATTCGAGCCGAACATGCCGGTGTACGCGTGCTTGGCGCCGTATGCACTCATGGCCATGCCGATCATGTTGGTGGTGTTGCCGGCGTGCGAACCACCGTTGGCGAGGGCTGCCAGTATGAGCTGTGTGCCAAGGATGTGGCGGTGCCGCATGCGAACATCGAGGAACAGCGAGCTATGTGGGGCATTGAGACGCCTGACCCCGGGGAGCCGACGCGCCTGCTCGCCGAAGGCGATGCTATCGAGGTGGGCGATATCTGCCTGCAGGTGATCGAGACGCCAGGGCATACGCCGGGCGGGATCGTCTTGTTTGCTGCCACCGAGCAGGGGAACATTGCCTTTGTGGGCGACACACTATTCCCGGGCAGCCACGGCCGCACCGATCTTTCTGGAGGAGACGAGGCGGCGATTCTGCGCTCGCTCTCCAAGCTCGCCCGGCTTCTCCCGCCCGATACCGTTTGCCTAACCGGCCATGGCGATTCGACCACCATGGCACGCGAGCTCATGCAGAACCCTTTCATGCAGGTGTAGCTTTATAGTCAGCTCCTGAAGCACGAGAAGCGTCCAAACGTCAAGCTATTTTTCCCCAACGGGTCGATTCCGTAGGGCAAACGGTCAAAAAAAGTCTGTTTGGACGATATTCGTGAACAAACGAACGTTTATGCTCGGGTACGCCGTGGTAAAATCTCAGGCGTTATCGGAGCAACCTTACAGGAGGTTTCTTTTATGCTCGTCAACGCAGCAGACATGCTCAAGAAGGCCGAGGCCGGCAAGTACGCTCTCGGTGCCTTCAACACCAACAACCTCGAGTGGACCCTGGCTATTCTCCAGGCCGCCGAGGAGGCCAAGTCTCCGCTGATCCTTCAGTGCACCGCTGGTGCCGCTAAGTGGATGGGCGGTTTCAAGGTCTGCGCCGACATGGTCAAGGCTGCCGTCGAGGCCACGGGCGTTACCGTTCCCGTCGCCCTTCACCTCGATCACGGTTCTTACGAGGACTGCTTCAAGTGCATCGAGGCCGGCTTCACGTCCATCATGTATGACGGCTCTCACGAGGAGACCTTCCAGCTTAACCTCGACCGCACCAAGGAGCTCGTTGAGCTTGCCCACTCCAAGGGCATGTCCATCGAGGCCGAGGTCGGCGGCATCGGCGGCACCGAGGACGGCGTGACCTCCAACGGCGAGCTCGCTGACCCTGCTGAGTGCAAGCAGATTGCTGACCTGGGCGTCGACTTCCTCGCCTGCGGCATCGGCAACATCCACGGCGTGTATCCCGCCGACTGGGCTGGCCTTTCCTTCGAGCGTCTGGGCGAGATCAAGGCTCAGACCGGCGACCTGCCCCTCGTTCTGCACGGTGGTACCGGCATCCCCGAGGATCAGATCAAGAAGGCCATCTCCCTGGGCATCTCCAAGATCAACGTCAACACCGACCTGCAGCTCGTCTTCGCCAAGGGCGTCCGCGAGTACATCGAGGCTGGCAAGGATCAGCAGGGCAAGGGCTTTGATCCCCGCAAGCTCCTCAAGCCTGGTCGCGACAACATCGTTGCCCGCACCAAGGAGCTCATGGAGGAGTTTGGCTCCGTCAACAAGGCGTAAGCGTCGTTAAACTTCCCGCCGGAAGCCCCGTCCCCCTACACTGTTTCCTTTGCGCTCACCTGGCTTTGCCAGAAGTCACGCCAAGGAAACAGTTCCGGGGGACGGGGCTTCCTTCGTTTAACGCCGCAGGGTTACGAGTCTGAATTAAGGTGGCTACTGGCTTCGCCAGAAGTCGCGCAATGGGAAAAGCTCCGGGTGAACGGGGCCTCCTTTGTTAACTCGCTACAGGGTTACTGGGCTGAATTCATTTTTATAGGTACCGTTCAGCGGCGTTGATGGCTCCCTTGTTGGGGCTTTCTTTCTATCTCGTTACAATGGACTCCAGGAGTTCGAATGACTTGGAGTTTGGTGTGGCTGTTATTGATGTGCTGCCTTCGGATGGGAAGGTTATTGACGAGGGTCCTGTTGGTTGCTCTGTTGATGTTTGCTGTGATGATTTTCGCCATCTCGATATTGGGCTACCGCCTGAGATTCTTCGTCTTAAGGATGCCGGGTATTTGACGCAGGCTGTTGCCGCCTGCGATCGCCTTTTGGAGCAGAACCCTGAGCC